>CAZQAM010000232.1:254-4070 GCA_964591355.1 uncultured Oscillospiraceae bacterium | reverse complement strand
CCGGCGGCCACGTCCCGTACATCCACGAAATCGTATCCGCCCTTCACAGCCAGGGGGAGCTTTCCGGCGAGAAAGGACAAAAGCATACTGGTGATGCTGCCTTTTCCGCTGTCGCCGGGCCCGATGATGCCCGAAGGAAAAACGACGCTGGCATTCAGGCCCCGATGGGCCGCTTCGAAAACCAGCGACGTTGCGATGGCCTTGCTTTTCGCGTAATCGCCCCGTACCAGATCCGGCGAAAACACAGCGTCTTCCGTGATCTCCGTTCCCCTGGGCTGCTCGGGAATCGCGTGGACGGAGCTGACGTAGACCAGTTTGCCCACATGGCGGCCCTCGCAATGCCGCAGAATATTGTTCGTCCCCCCGACATTCACCCGATAAATCCTCTCCCCCGGATGCGAAGCCACCGACACGATACCCGCGCAGTGGATGACGCAGGTTTCATGATCCGCGCCGGAAAAGAAGCGCTCCAGCGAGGCTTCCTCGCATACGTCGCCGGAGACGGCATGAACCTCCGGCGGAAGCTCTCCTGCCAGCGGGTCGTTTTCCAGGATCAGGGCATCCACCCGCGCGCCTTTTTTCATCAGCTCTGCCAGCACGGCGCGCCCCAGAAACCCTGTCGCCCCCGTCACCAAATACTTCCGGAACATCCAACGGCCCTCCATATAAAAGACAAGTGTTGATTATCTTTCACGAATACAGTATAATGGAAACGGCGCAGGAGAACAACCAACAATGTTTGGCCGAAAGAAAGAAAAGCAACACAGGCCGTGCCCGTGTCGCAATTCTATATAAAAACATCCAGACAGGAGACTGATCATGAAAAAAACCGACGCCAGGGTGCGCTACACGCAGCGGGTTTTAAAGGAATCCTTCCTGACATTGCTTCAGGAAAAGCCGGTGAACCGGATCACGGTCAAAGAGGTCTGCGAACGGGCGGAACTGAACCGCGCCACCTTCTATGCCCATTACAGCGACTGCTACGCGCTGATGGACAGCATCGAAAAAGAACTGCTTGCGGCTTTTCAGCAATCCCTGCGCCTGATTGACTCCCTGAACACAGACGCGCTGATTTTGGCAATCTATACGATGGTGGAGCAGCACGAAGCCGCCTGCCGGGTCCTGATTTTTCAGGGCGCCAGCCCGTCCATTCTGGGGCGGATGATTGATCTGGCCCGGGAAGAAAGCATCGCATACTGGCGGCAGCAGCTGCGCCGCGCGTCTGATGAGGAGCTGGAAATGCTTTACACTCATCTTTCAAACGGCCTGATGCATGTGGTGGTCGGCGGGTGGGGCAAGTACAGGCGGGAAGATGTGATGCGCTTTGTCAGCCGCATCGTAAAAAGCAGCGTGTCGCTGTTTCAATGATTTCAAAACAACAAAATTTTGCCTAAAATAATTGATCGCCTCCCTGCGCACAATAGCCGCGAGGAGGCGATTCCATTGAAAAAAATCTGGTTGCTCTTGCTGCTGCTTGCCGCGGCAGCGCTGCTGGCCGGCTGCGCCAGCAATGCGGACACATCCCAATCTTCCCCCCGGCCTGAAGCCACCGGCATGATCGAATCCATCCTGCCGGACGCCACCGATTCCATGGGCTCCGGCAATATGCCCGGCGCCATGGGCACGGACAATCCCACGCAGCCCGGCGCCGGCATTGAAAGCGCCGAGGACGCCCGGGCCCGCTCCAAAGCGATGGAAGAAGCCGTGGAGAAGCTCACCGAAGTGGAGGACGCCTGGGTGGTGGCTGCCAGCCACACGGCGCTGGTGGGCCTGCGGTTCACCACGCAGTATCAGGGCCAGGTGGACGAGCGGATGAAAAAAATGGTGCTGTCCCGGATCCAAACGGTGGAAAAGGGCGTGACCGGCGCTGCCGTCACCGATGACAAAACCCTGGTCCGGATGATCGAAGAACTGTCCGACAGCCTGGAGAAAGCCGGCGATCTGACTGCCGTCAACAGCCGCGTGGAAGAATTGGCCAAGGAAATCACGGTTTACACCGAATGATCCCGCCCGCCCGCCTCAGGAGATGGACGCTCCTGAGCGCCCCTGTCCTGGTCCTGTCCGCCTGGGTTTGCCCCGCCTGCGTCCCGCCGGCCATGCTGCTGTGGTCGGGACTGGGCGTCCTTGTGATCCCCAGGCAAAAACAGCCCTGTCCCCGGAAAAAACGGCCGATGCTCCATCGGCTGTTTTTCATGGGGAACACGGGCTGCCTGTTTATGCTGGGGCTTCTGCGGATATCCGGCTTTCCCGGTTCAGCGCCGGCGGGCAGCATGGCCTCCCTGCCGCAATTGATAGGCGCCGGTTTTCTGAGCGCCGTTGGGTGGGAGCGGGCAGGAACAATTGCTTTGACGCCCGCCTTTGCCTGGGTTCTGGGTTCCCTTGCCGCCGCGGGATGGATGGCGCTTTTGCTGCTGTGGTGACAAGCCCCGCTCAGCGCCTGTAGGTGATCACCGGCATGCCGGCGGTCACTTCCCCGGAAATTTCCGGATTCAGCTGCCGGATCTCCTCCAGGCTCACCCGATACCGCTTGGCAATATCCCACAGGGTTTCTCCCGGCTGCACGAAGCACAGGACGATCCCTTTTTCCGCCGGAGATGTGTCTTCCCCTTCGGCATCGGTGATCACAAGCGCCTCGCCCTTCCTGACGCCCTGGGCAGTCAGGCGCAGGATATACTTGAATTCCACCCGGTCGCCGGTAATGGGAGTGGGCTCAGCCTGCACCGCGGCCAAAGACAGCGCGTCCTCCGGCTCCGCATCAAAGGAAAAGGCCGTCTGGAAAGGCATTTCCTGCTCCACAGTCAGGGGCACGTCGCTTTCGTCGGTCAGATAGACCAGGGCGGAAGAGAGGATGCCGTCAACGATCAGCCGGCCGTTCTGCTTCTCCGCTTTGACCAGAACGGGGCGGAGGAAGCCCAGCAGCGCCGTCTTGACCCGGGGAGAGCCCTCCGGCAGGATCATTACCGCCCGGCCCGATTCCGCCGCCTGGCCGTTGATGGTGCCGTTTCGGAATGTCACCTGCTCCCGGGCCGTTTCCACTGCCTGGCCCTCGGTGGTGAATACATCCCGGAGCACCGTCATTTCCTGATTCTCCACCGCCGTGACGGCGGAATACAGCTGCACTTCGGCCCGCATGATCCGGGAGCCGTCCTCATTTTCCTGGCTCAGCACCGCCACGTCCCGCACCGTGCTGGATGCCGCCATGGCGTCCCCCAGAGCGCCGGAAAGCGCCACGGTCTGCTCATAGGGCATCAAATGGCGGGTATATACCAGGGGCCGCCCCGGCATGTCGGAAGTGTGATACGCTTCGATGGCGATGGTGCCGGTGACGGTCACTTTGCCGTCCGCGCCGCCCAGGATGTCCTCCACCTGGGCCTGCCCCGAGGCGTACAGCGTATTTTTGATCTGCAGCACGTCGGAAAGATCAAACTCCTCCCGAAGCAGGCTCTGCCCTTCGCCCTCCCCCACCGTGCGCTGCATGGAAAGGGTCTGGGTGGCGCGCTGGATATTCCCGTCGCCCTCCACGTCCCGGACGAAGGACACTGTGCGGGGCAAGGCGGCCTCCGCCGTAATCAGCACAATGGCCCGCAGAAGCAATCGGCCGTTGAAGGCCTTGGCGCTCACGTGCTGCACCTCTGCCCGGGGCGTCAGGCGCACGGCTGCCGCGGCGGCGTTTTCTTCCTTCAGCGGCAGGGACTGGGTGAAATCCGCCGACACCTCGATGACCTTCACATGAGCCAAATCCCCCTGGGCGTATAAAACATGGAATGTCACCCGCCCGTCGGCCGATACCCTTGTGCCCGTCATCTCCCCGCCGCT
>CAZQAM010000232.1:0-244 GCA_964591355.1 uncultured Oscillospiraceae bacterium | reverse complement strand
TGCCGCCCGCGGACAGCACCCGCGCTTCTTCCCGCAGCCCGCCCGGGAGCGCCACCTCCGTTTCCACCGCGGCCTGTGTCGGCTTGGCGGACAGCACCTGCTCAGTTTCCATATTTTCACGGATCAAATGCAATTCCATGCTTTTCCCTCCTATCGCTCCTAAGGATGCTTATGAGAGGGCAGGCAGAAATATGTGCTTTTGAAGCGGCCCCAAAAAGTTAGAATCATGCAATGAAAAGTATAA
>CAZQAM010000231.1:2951-4072 GCA_964591355.1 uncultured Oscillospiraceae bacterium | reverse complement strand
ATCTCTGTAGCGGAAAGGATGCGCCTGGAAAGCTTCTGAACGGCTTTCACGCTTTTCCGTGCCAGAAACGGTGCCGCCCTTCGCCAGCATCATCGGCACATCGCCTTCAAAGAATCGCAGAATGACGGGATCATAGTCCTTGGCCAGCAGATTGCATTCCTCCAAATCCATATAGCCGCGGCTTATAAAATCCGCTGCCAGTTCCAGCGCGCCGCGCATGTACTCACCGGCGGAAGGGGCTAAGCTGTTCAAATCCGCAATGGCGGTCTCGTTTTCCCGAATCTGGGCCAGGAAATAGGGGAAAAACAGCGGGTAAAGCAAGAAGTGGTTGCTGCTGTTGCCATTGAATCCCAGCATTGGACTGGAATAGCCGGCGCTCTTCAGCGCTTCACAAGCCTGAAGAAGCTGCTCATAGGTTCCGGGGATTTGAAGGTTCTCTTTTTCAAAAATATCCTCGTTTACCAGCATGCCGTAGGTCTCGCAGAAGATGGGAAGCATGAATACCTTTCCATCCTCGCTGCGCAGCAGCAGATGACTGCGGATTCCGCTCAGATCGAGCCCTAAAGCAGGATCAGAGAGATCTTCCACAGCGTCAAAAACACGCACAAACCGCTCCTGGCCCACCATGGAGGGATAGGTGAAGAAAATATCCGGCGCCTCTTCTCCCAGCCGCAGCGCTTTACCAATGTTATTGTTGTAATCATCGATCTTTTCATACTTGAGATTCACATTGGGATAGTATTGCCTGAACAGGGCAAACTCGGCCTCAATCGCTTCGAAATTGTCATAATGACCCGCAACCAGCAACTTGATAGACGCGCTGGTATCCAGGGCAGGGATAAAGCCCTCTCCCTCCGCCCAAGCAGAACTTGCTGCTGAAAAAATCAGCGCAGCCAAACACAGCACACACAGGATTCGTTTCATTTTTTACCCTCCCTGATCCTTCTGATTTCTTTGAGCACAAGTTTCATATCAATCGGCTTCGCAATATGGCCGTTCATTCCTGCATCCATACACTCGGCCACATTTTCCGAGAAAGCATCCGCTGTCATGGCGATGATGGGAATTGAGGACGCCCAGGCGTCCGGCAGTGCGCGGATAGCCTTTGTCGCTTCCAGGCC
>CAZQAM010000231.1:0-2941 GCA_964591355.1 uncultured Oscillospiraceae bacterium | reverse complement strand
GGCCATTCAGGATGGGCATCTGAATATCCATGAAGATCAGATTGAATTCGCCCTTATTCGCCCGCGCCATCCGATCTACCGCCAACTGTCCGTTTTCCGCCCGTTCACAGGTAATACCCTGCATCTGCAGGAGCATGGAGATGATTTCCCAGTTGATGTCGTTATCCTCCGCTACCAGGATATTCATGCCTGCGATATCGGAATTATCCTCCTCCGAGCCCATTTTCTCCTGCTGATTGCCCAAAAGCTCGTTGAGCTTTTTATAGAGTGTGGAGCGAAACAGCGGTTTGCTGATAAAGCCATTGGCTCCGGCATCCCTGGCGGCATCCTCCAGATCGGACCAGTCATAAGCGGAGATCAGCAGGATCGGCACGTCATCACCAATCATGGCCCGGATCCTGCGGGCTGCTTCAATGCCATCCATATCCGGCATTTTCCAGTCCAGAATCACTACCCGGTATTCGTTCTTACTGCTCAGCATAGACAGCGCTTCCGCACTGCTATTGGCAACGTCCGCTTCCACGCCAATGGATTGAAGGGTGTCTTTTGCGGTTTCCAGCAATACCTCATCATCATCCACCACCAGAACCCGCATGGCCTCCAGCTTCATCTCCTCCTCCTTCTTATCAGCCAAAGGGAGCTCCAAGTTCACTGTGAAAATGGTGCCCTTGCCCAGTTCGCTTTGACAGTCAATGGTGCCCTGCATCAGATCAATCATCTGCTTGGTGATAGCCAAGCCCAGACCGGTTCCCTGGATTGTGTTCACGCGGCTGTCTGTCTGACGGGAGAAGGGCTGATACATACGCTCCATGAACTCAGGCGACATTCCCATGCCCGTATCCCCGACCACGTACGTCAGCTTGACTGTGTTTTCCGCGCTTCCCGGCGTCTGCTGCATGTTTATCCAAACCTTGCCGCCTGGCTGCGTATACTTGATGGCATTGGACAGGAGATTGATATAGATCTGGTTGAGACGCAGCTGATCGCCGTAGAGATGCTCATGATCGAAATGATTGATGCGGAAGCTGAAATCGATGTTCTTCTCTTTCACCATCGGCTGGGAAATATTCACCAAATTCTCCGCGCATTCTACAATGGAAAAGGAGGCCGGGCTCAGATTCAGCTTACCGCTTTCAACCTTGGAAATATCCAAAATATCGTTGATCAGGGTCAGCAAATGATTGCTGGCGAGACCGATTTTATGCAGGTTTTCCTTGACGGCGGCGCTGTCCTCCGCGTTCTTTTCCGCAATGGCAGTCAGGCCGATAATAGCGTTCATGGGCGTGCGGATGTCATGGGACATAGTGGAGAGGAAGTCCGTCTTTGCCTGGCTCGCCCGATCAGCGGCAGCTGCCGCATTCTTGGCGCGATAATTGGCCCGCAGCAGCATGGACAGATTGAGAATGAGCAAAAGAAGAAGCCCTGTGGATACAATTCCTACCAGCGTCCAGTCCGTGTTCCCTGGCATCAGCGATTGCAGTGGCACCATGGTGACCACAACCCAATCGTCCGTGGAGTTGACCCGTGTATGCGCCACCAGACAGCGTTCCTGCTCCGAAAAGTTCATCTCGAAGCTGCCGGCTGCTCCCGCGAAATCCTGCGCCAGCTTGTCCCGGGCGGCGTTGCTGCGTTCATTGTAGTATTGATAAAACTCAAAAAAATTGGTACTTTGGAAGGAGTCTCCGCTGATGACATAATCACCGGCAGCATTGATCAGGGTAATTTCGGCGTCCTTATAATCGTCTGTGGGGAATGACCATCCCGTTTTGAATGCGGATTCGGGGATAATTCGCAGGAGAACGGCACTTTCTGGCGCGCCATTCTCCGAGCTTTTCAGGGTGATCTGCTTACAAAAGGCGATAGAACGCCTGCCGCTGATGGGATTATTAAAGGTACGGGTCACATAAACTGTTTTGCTTCCGCTGAAAAAAGCCGATATGCCATTGGGGAACAGATCAATATTCCCATAATTCACCGACAGATTGTTCGGCGCAAAGTCAGGATCCTCCGGTACAGTAGACAGTCCTTCGCCTGTCAGTTTGTCCCCTTCCGCAAAGAGCACATGCGCCATAAAGCGCTCATCAGTAACGGATGAGCATAAAAACGCCACGGCTTCCTCCGCCGTCATGCTGCTGGTGTTGATATGTCTGGCCCAGCTGTCGCAAACGCGCTGTTCCCCGATGAGATAATTGGTGGTCACATGCTCCATAGCCACCGTCATATTTATAAAAGCCTCTGTCTGCGTTTCCTGAATCTGGCGCTGCTGATTGTTCGCGTATATCACCACAAAGGCCAATGTGACCAGTACAATCAAAGCATTGCCCAATATAATGGGTATTCTCTTCATTTTTTGCTCTCCGATAGATTCGCTTGTATTTATTTAAGAACTTAATTTCCATAATGCTTTCCACCATAATCAAACCAAAAGTATTATACCATATATCCATTCTCAATTCTACCCCCTCTTTCAAAACGTTCACCACAAAACCTTAAGGAGTATCAACAGGTTGTCGCTTCGATACCCTGAATGTGTGGATGAAGGAATGACATTCAATATAGCCTTCTGGAATGGTGGGCAGATTACAGACTTTTTATCGAATCCAGCCTTTTTTTCTGTTTATCATCTTTTATTGCCTGCTCTTTTAATTGCTGTTTTTTCTGAACAGTCAAAGCTTTCTCGGTGTCTTCCAGGCTATCTCTATAGAGTTGCTCTTGAAGCGGCGCACTTGGCGCAGAGATGCTCGGCGGATTCTGGCGATTGCAGGTCGGTGGAATGGGCGCCGGTCTTTTCAATGATGTCCCTCAGCTTTTGGGGATTCTCCAGCATGGGACAGGGCTGGAACATGTTCTCGTTAAAGGGCTGGCCATCATGGTAGGCCTTCCTTTTCTTCACTCAGCAGTCTGTAATGCGATTCGTGCTTGTTTCGCACGAATTCTTCCA
>CAZQAM010000230.1:0-4104 GCA_964591355.1 uncultured Oscillospiraceae bacterium | reverse complement strand
GCTCTTCCGATCTTCCTCCAGCATCCTCCGGGCGTGATCTTCATCCGCGGCCAGGCCGCTGGCTGCCAGCATCAGCTGAGCCAGGTACAGGGAAAGCTCCTTCAGCGGGCCTTCCTCCCGGCCGGCGAGGACATCGATGGATTCCTTGATTTCCAAAGCGTTGCCCACGTGGCTGCCCAAGGGCTCTTCCATGCCGGACACCACCGCCAGGATTTTCCGCCCGGCGTGGCTGCCGATTTCCACCATGGCTTTGGCCAGGGTCAGCGCGTCATCCAGGGTGCGCATCAGCGCGCCGGAGCCGGTTTTCACGTCCAGCACGATGATCTTGGCGCCGCTTGCGAATTTCTTGCTTAAGATGCTGGATACGATCAGGGGGATGGAATCCACCGTGGCAGTCACATCCCGAAGGGCATAGAGCGTGTTGTCCGCGGGGGCCAGATTGGCGCCTCGGCCCACCACAGCGCAGCCCACCGTTCGCACGATTTCCAGGAATTTCTCCGCCGGCTGGTTCACCTGCATGCCGGCAATGCTTTCCAGCTTATCCAGCGTGCCGCCGGTGTGCCCCAGGCCCCGGCCGCTCATGTTCAGCACCTTGCCGCCGCAGGCCGCCACCAGGGGAAGGGTGATCAGGGTGGTGCTGTCGCTGACGCCGCCGGTGGAATGCTTATCCATGGCCACGCCGCCCAGATCGGGGGTCAGCACATCGCCGGTGGCGGTCATGGCCATGGTGAGATCCGCCGTTTCCCGGGCATTCATCCCGTTGAGGCGGATGGCCATCAGCAGGGCTGCCAGCTGGTAATCGGGAATCGAGCCGTCTGCCGCGCCGTTGGCGAAAAAAGCGATCTGCTCCCTGGTCAGCTCGCGTCCCCGCTTTTTATCTTCAATGATGCTGATGATATCCATGGCGGAATCCTTTCCTTTTTAAATGATTCAACAAATGCAGTATATCATAATTCCAGGGCCGCGTAAAGCGAAGAAGTCATTTTTGATTAAAAAAGATTGTAATTATTTTGCGAAAATCTATTGACCTTGTAACAAAAATGTAATATAATGCAAAAGAAAGAATGCATTTTTCTTTTTGGCTGTCCATTTTCGTACAGGATTGTACAGACTGCAGACCAAAAATTCTTGGATGGGGTGTCGGGCTTATGAAGGGAACAGGAATACTGAAACGGATGATCCTTGTGGCGCTGGTTGTGGCCGCCGTCATGGCCGTATCGGCTTTCTCCGTTTCGGCGGAAGAGATCATTGCCGCGGGGGACTACGGCCAGACCACCATGGATAACGTGTTTTTCCGCAAAACCGCCAGTACCGGAGGAGATTTCTGGGCCCGCCTGCCCGCGGGATGGCAGTTGAAGGTGCTGGGCACCACCACTACCGGGAGCGGCGATAGCCGCATCCTGTGGTACAAGGTGCAGGGCGGCACCCCCAAAGCGCCTGCCCGCACCTATACCGGCTATGTGCACAGCGGCTACTTCACGGCTTCCGGAGCGCCTGTTGCCACTGCTGTACCTGCTGCCGAGCCGTCCATCACCGCTGTACCCGCTGCCTCCAGCGGCTATGTGCGCACGGTGAAAAGCGGCGTGAATATCCGCAAGACCCCCGACGGCACCGCGCTGACCGCCAAGGATGAAAACAAGATCCCCTACAACACCGTTCTGGCCTATACGGAGGGCCCCGTCTCTTCCGGCGGCTACAATTGGGTGAAGGTTTCCTATAAGGGCATCACCGGCTATATCCGGTCCGACTGCTGGGTGCAGACCGACTCCAGCGGCCAGTCCGTCGCCCCTTCCATCGATACGGTGACGCCTGTTCCCGCGGTGCCGGCTGGCACCGACGCGCTGGGCACCATTACCCTGACCTCCGGCGGCGTCAATTTCCGCGCGACCCCCAACGGCTCCATCCTGGGCCGTTTGAACAAGAACACCAAGCTGAATTATTTCGGCACCCAGGTCGTAAATTCCAAGGAGCTGTGGTACCTGGCGTATTCCAATGACATCGGTTCCTACGGCTATGTGCTGGGCACTCTGGCCAAAGTGACCAGCGGCGCCACGGTGCCGCCCGCGGTCACCCCCACGCCCACGCCCGGCAGCAGCACGCCTTCCGGCGCTTCCGCCGGTGTGCTGGTCACAACAGCCGGCAAATTGAACCTGCGCAAGACGCCCAGCCTGCAGGCCGCGGTGCTGGTCCAGATCCCCAATTCCAATGTGACGCTGAATTTCTCCGACACCAGGGTTTCAGGCGGCATCACCTGGTACAAAGTCGTATACAACGGCAAGACCGGCTGGCTCCACGGCAGCTTCGTCCGGGTGACCTCCGGCTCCTCTTCCGGCGCTACCGCGAAGCCGTCTTCTCCCACCACGCCGGTGCCGGATCCCTCCGTTTTCAGTAATGTGGCCTTTACCACTGCTGACAAGGTGTTCATCCGCAAGGATCCCTCCATGAGCGGCAAGCAGCTGACCATGGTATACAAGATGGGCACCAAGCTGACCTACAACCTGCGCTACCAGACGGATACCACGTCGAACGCAAATACCGTATACACCTGGTACAACGTGACCTATAACGGCACCACGGGCTGGATGCGCGGGGATTTCATCCGCATTCTCACCCAGGCGGAAAAGGCGGCCTATGACGCCACCGGCGATCCCAGCGCCCCGGCGGAAGCCAGCTATACCACCCTGAGCAAGGGCAGCGAAGGCGAAGCCGTGCGGCGGCTGCAGCAGGCCCTGGCGGATCAGGGATACCTGGCTGCCAGCGAAGTGAACGGCACCTATACCACCGCCACGGAGCAGGCTGTGATCGCCTTCCAGAAGGCCAACGGCCTGACCCAGGACGGCATTGCCGGCGAAAAGACCCAGCATGCTCTGTTCAATACCGTGCCCTCCGGCACCTATGACGGCGACAGCAGCGGCAGCGTGACGCCGGTGCTCTATCCGGTGGAAAAGATCGACTGGTTCACCGGCGGCATCCAGGATATCTGGGTCATGGGCGGCACAGCGGTGGTCACCGACGTCTACACCAACAAGTCTTTCCGCATGTACCGGATTTACGGCGGCAACCACGCCGACGTCGTTCCCAACAGCGCGGAAGATACGGCGGTCTATCTCTCCCTCTTCAATGTGAGCAACGCCCAGGAAATCGATGACCGGCAGAATGAACTGCAGGCCTGGCGCCGCCGGCCCCTGTGGGTCACGGTGGGCGGACGCACCTTTGCCGCTTCCCTGTACGGCGTGCCGCATAACTATTCCGATTCCGCGGTCATCAACGCCAACAACAAGCTGAAGAACAACTTCAAGGGTCAGGTTTGCATCCACTTCGTGAATTCCAAGACCCACGACAGCAAAACCAGCGCTGCCCATGTGGACTACGACTCTGACAAGAACGGCAACTTCGGCCATCAGAGCGCGATCCAGTACGCTTACACACACTCGATCAGCGGAACCAAATAAAATGAACAGCGATGTGATCATCATCGGCGGGGGCGCGGCGGGTTTGACCGCCGCGCTTTCCGCATCAAGGTGCGGCGCGGGGCATATCCTGATCCTGGAAGCCGCTCCCCGGGCCGCCCGGAAGATCCTGGCCTCGGGCAACGGCCGGTGCAACCTGGCCAATGCCGGCCCCCTGCGCTACTATGGGGAAACAGCCTTCGCGGAAAAGGTGATGGCGGCGTGCCCGAAGGAGCGGGTGCTCTCTTTCCTTGGGGAAGCGGGCCTCGCAACTGTGAAAGAAGAGGGAGGCAGGATCTATCCAGCCAGTGGCCAGGCCGCCGCGGTGTGGGACGTGCTGCGGGAGGAAATGAGCCGCCGGCAGATTGAGCTTCTGTGCGGTATGCCCGTATCCCGCATCGAAAAAACGGCGGCGGTTTCCGCGTGCAGGCCGGCGGGCGGTCCTTTGAAGGCGCCCGGGTCATGGCCGCCTGCGGCGGCATGGCCGGGGGAAACCTGGGCCACGACGGCACGCCCTACCGCCTTTTGCAGGCCCTGGGCCATACGCTGGTCCCGCCCCGGCCCCCCCCGACCCAAATTTACGCGGGGAAACAAGCGGGGTAAAGCCCGTAAAGCCCCAGGCAGCCCGCCAAAAATAACCAGTGCTCAGAAAAAC
>CAZQAM010000229.1:0-4122 GCA_964591355.1 uncultured Oscillospiraceae bacterium | reverse complement strand
CACCACCACCCCATCCTACACTCTTTCCCTACACGACGCTCTTCCGATCTGTCTTTGTGCCGATGGCCGCCTCAAAGGCTTCGATCACTTCCCGGGGAAAGCCGTCGGGGTACAGGGGAAAAGGCTGATCCAGCCGGACCCCCGCCATTTCCCAGTGGCCGGTGGTGGTATCCTTGCCTTTTGAAATTTCGATGGCCCGCCCATAGGCGCCGCTGCCTGCCTGGCATTCCGGCAGATGCAGCCCCGGGAGACTTCCCAGCCCCATTTCCAGCATATGCGGGATCTTCAATTCCATCTTCTGGGCGATATGGCCGATGGTATTGGCTCCTTCATCGCCGTAAAGCGCGGCGTCCGGCAGGCAGCCCGCGCCCACGCTGTCCAGCACAATCCAGATCACGCGTTTCATACCGTATCTCCTTTCAGGGAATCAGCGCCTCGGCGTCTTCTTCCGGCGCGCTGTCCGGGGGCTTGGGCAGATCCTCCAGGCCCGATAAGCCGAAATGGGCCAGGAAAGCGTCGGTGGTGCCGTAGAGGATGGGCCGGCCCAGGGTTTCTTTCCTTCCCACTTCTTCAATCAGCCCCTTGTGCACCAGGCTCTGCACCGAATAATCGCACTTCACGCCGCGCACGGCCTCGATTTCCAGCTTTGTCACCGGCTGCCGGTAGGCCACCACCGCCAGCGTTTCCATGGCGGACTGGGACAGGCTCTGCTTCTGGATCGGCTGCAAAAGCCGCTCCACATACGGCGCGTATTCCGCCCGGGTGGAGAGCTGGATATGGCTGCCGAAGCGCTTGAGACAGATGCCCCTACGGTGATAGCTGTAATCGCTGTCCAATTGGTCAATGGCCTGCAGGGTTTCCTCCTCGGTCACATCCAGCGCCCGCTGCATTTCCTTCACGTCCACCGGTTCCCCGGCCACAAACAGGATGGCCTCGATCACGTGGGCCAGATCAGGTATATCCATCGATTTCCAAATCCCCTTCCGCTGCCGCGTCCTGCCGCTTTTCCAGCATCATATCGCCGAAAATCCCCTCCTGACGGACGCTGGCCCTGCCCAGACGGAGCAATTCCAGCAGCGCCAGGAACAGGGTCACCACTTCTTCCCGGGAAGGATGCGGGGAAAACAGCTCCTCAAACCGCACCGGGCCTTTTTTCAGCCTGCGCAGGATATGCGCGCTGCAACGGGGCACGGTGTACTCATCCCGGATGATGCGGCGGGCGGCCTGCACGGGCTCTTCCTTTTCCTCCTCCGCCCTGGCCATAACCCGGGCGAAGGCGGCAAGCAGCCCTTCCATGGTCAGCCCCGTCAATTCAAGAGTGGGCGGCGGCAGGGGATATTCCTCCGGCAGCTTCTGATACATCAGCGCCGCGGTCTTTTCAAAGCCCTGCATATCCTGGGCAATCTGCTTGAAGCGCTGGTATTCCTCCAATTGCCGGATCAGGGCTTCCTCCGGGTCTTCCTCCTCCTCGGTTTTCGGCTTGGGAAGCAGCGCGCGGCTCTTGATCTCAAGCAAGGTGGCCGCCATGGCGATAAAGGCGCTGGCGTCATCCATATCCAGATCCGGGGCGTTCTGCACCGACTGGATGTACTGATCCGTCACCTGGGAAACGAAAATATCCCGGATGTTGATTTTCGCCTTGCCGATCAGGAACAGAAGCATGTCCAGCGGCCCGTCAAAATCCTTCAAATGCAATGTCAGCGCCATACATTACCCCAATCCGAATACTGCCAGGATGGCGCTGAGCACGCCGCCCTGGATGAAGCGCATCGCCGCGCCCAGCAAATTGGAAATGACATCGGTGAAAAAGATCAGCGCCATCAGCGCCAGGGACAGAACGCGCACCGCCTTCGCGGGGATATGCAGTTTGCCCCGCAGGAAAATATCGTTGACCACATGATAGCCGTCCAGGGGCGGGATAGGCAGGAGATTGAACAGCGCCAGGCCCAGGTTCATCCGGGAAAAGCCCATGAAAAACCGCTGCACATACAGCAGCCAGGGCACCTGCAGATAATGCCAGAAAGCGCCGTCATCCAGGATATACCCGCTGTTGGCGCCGCTGGCCTGGGTGAAAAGCACATTTTCCCCCGAGGATACGGCATAGAAATTGAACCCGTCGAAGCGGAGGAAATCCCGCCGGCTGATCAGGGGGAAGCTCAGATCCCACAGTTCCTTTTTCCACATCAGTTCATTGATCCCGGTGATCAGGAGCATGGAAAAAACAAACAGGCAGAAATTCACCGTTACTCCGGCCAGAGACACGATGAGGTCGTCCCGCCGGTAATTCCTGAAATTCCGGGGATTCACCGGCACCGGCTTGGCCCAGCCGAAGCCAAAGAGGAACATGAATACCGTGCCCAGGGGATCCAGATGATGCAGCGGATTGAAGGAAAGCCGGCCCAGCATCTGCGCCGTGGGATCGCCGCACCGGAGCGCCGCGTAGCCGTGGGCCATTTCATGCAGCGTCAGGGAGATCAAAACCGCCGGCATCGCGTACAGCAGGGCGATCAGCGTGCCCCGGGGATCGGACTGCAGCCCGGAAAGAATGCCCATGCTGCCCAGCCTCCTTCCTGTGGGATATCAGGGCAATTATACCCGATCTCACGCCAAAAGACAAGGGCTCCCCGCGGCAGCGGCCAGCCGCGGATTTTTGCAAAAAATCCCGTTGTGATCCTTGCTATATTCCCTGAAAGCGTGATATAATAAAAAATGGTGTAATGTGCCGCTGTATGCCGCTGCACCGCAAGGATATTGGCTGAAGGAGAAACAGCATGCTGGATTTTTTGAAAAAAGCGCTGGGCATGGGCAACGAGGCGCAGCTCAGGCCCCTGATGAAAATTGCCGACCGCATCGACGCGCTGGAGCCCGAAATGGAAAAGCTCACCGACGCGCAGCTGGCCGGAAAAACCGATGAATTCAAGGCCCGCTATCAAAAGGGCGAAACGCTGGATCAACTGCTGCCGGAGGCTTACGCCGTAGTCCGGGAGGCCAGCAAGCGCACCCTGGGCCTGCGGCCCTTCCGGGTGCAAGTCATCGGCGGCATCGTGCTCCACCAAGGGCGCATCGCTGAAATGAAGACCGGCGAAGGCAAGACCCTGACCGCCACGCTGCCCGCCTACCTCAACGCCATCGCGGGGCAGGGCGTGCACATCGTCACGGTGAATGATTATCTGGCCTCCTTCCAGGGCGAGGAAATGGGGAAGCTCTACCGCTTCCTGGGCCTGAGCGTGGGCATCATCGTGCACGATCTGGACAGCGAGGAGCGCAAGGCCGCCTACGCCGCCGATATCACCTACGGCACCAACAATGAAATGGGCTTTGATTACCTCAGGGACAACATGGTGCTCTACGAAAAGGACATGGTGCAGCGGGGCCACGCCTTCGCCATCGTGGACGAGGTGGACTCCATCCTCATCGATGAGGCCCGCACGCCCCTCATCATTTCCGGCCAGGGCGAAAAATCCACCGATATGTACGAGCGCGCCGACCGCTTTGTCAGCCGCCTGCGCAATGAGGAGGATTACACCGTTGAGGAAAAGGACAAGGCCGTCACTTTTACCGAAGAGGGCACCCGCAAAGCGGAAGCCGCCTTCGGCATCGAGAACCTGTCCGACCCGGAAAACAACGACCTGAACCATTACCTGATCCAGGCCCTGAAAGCCAACGCCATGATGAAGCGGGACGTCGACTATGTGGTCCAGAACGGCGAAGTGGTCATCGTGGACGAGTTCACCGGCCGCCTGATGGTGGGCCGGCGGTACTCCGACGGCCTGCACCAGGCCATCGAGGCCAAGGAGCACGTGAAGGTGGAAAGGGAAAGCAAGACCCTGGCCACCATCACTTTCCAGAATTATTTCCGCATGTACAAAAAGCTCTCCGGCATGACCGGCACAGCCAAGACCGAAGAGAGCGAATTCCAGGGCATCTACCGGCTGGACGTGGTGCAGGTGCCCACCAATATGCCCATGATCCGCCAGGATCTCAACGACCTGATCTACCGCACCAAGAAGGGCAAATACGCCGCGGTGGTGGAGGAGATCATCCGGCGCCATCAAACCGGCCAGCCCATCCTGGTGGGCACCGTGTCGTTGGAGGTCAGCGAGCATCTGAGCCACCTGCTGG
>CAZQAM010000228.1:0-4125 GCA_964591355.1 uncultured Oscillospiraceae bacterium | reverse complement strand
CTTTGCAGATGATCTTCTTCATGGTTTACTTCCTTTCGCGTTCCATTTCACGCATGTAAGATGTGCAGTGCGGTCAGATTTGATCACACCTGGAATATTATACCATATTCCGGCGCGGCATACAATGCGCTGTCCCGGCCGAAAAGCGACCAGATCAGGCGGATTTCCATTTTATGTATAGCGCTTTGTCCCATCGTTTCCCGGCGGCGTCATTCGATGAAGCCCATCACGTCCACGATCCGCTGGCCGGCCGGGTGCAGCGCTTTCAATGTTTTGCTGCCCTGCTTGCGGCGCATCAGCGCGGAGGAAGGGCCGCCGTCCAGATTGTAGATCCAGGCAGTGTCGTATTCGCCCAGCAGGAAGGCGTTGACCTCAGGCAAAGTCAGGCCCCCCGAGTGGGTGGTGAGGATCAGATACGTGTTTTCCTCTGTCAGCCGGGCGATCACGGTCCGGGCCGCCCGGCGGTTGGCGAACGGCCAATCGTGGTCCAGGATATCCGCGCCGTCCAGCGAAAGAGGGCAGCTCTCGTAATAAGACCAGGTCTGAATCGGGCGGCGGGCCAGCACTTCTTCGTTGTCCGAGCCCACATACATGTGCAGGCCGTCCTCCTCCAGCGTCAGCCCGTAATAGGGCACCCCTTCCAGATTCCTTTTCACTTCCCCGTCCACCACGGCGATGGAGCCCAGAGGCGTGCAGTAATAATCCGCGCTGACGCCGGGATAATTGTCCGGGATCTCGGGATACCGTTTGCTGACATAGCCGCTGCCATTGATCACCAGCGCCGCGCCGTCGATCTGCTTGGCGATGTTCTCCGCTTTCCAGATGGCCTCATGCCAGGGCGAAATGGCCTTCCTGATCTGGCGGGCGGGCTCCCGCACCCATACCTTCGTCACATAGCAAACCGTTTTCACCGTCTTGCCGCTGTCCGCGGAGCGGTTGACGAGGGTGCATTTCTCAATGGAATATTTCAGCGTTTCGGTATCGTAAACGGTATGCGTGCTCCTGTCGGTGACGATATAGGCCGGCAGCTCCTCCCCCCGCGCGCCCGGAAACAGCAGGCAGCAAAGCAGCGCCAGCGCGGCCCATCTTTTTTTCATGGCGATCTCCTCCGTTTCCCTGTCTGTATCTTACCACAGACAGGGGGAATCGGACAAGGGCCGCGGTACAGAACAATTTATATACAATTTGGCTTCGCGGCTGATATTGACACCCGGCGGGAAATGGAATAGTATACTTATAAGCCCGGGCAACCGGGCGGAATAGAGGCGCGGCTGACAAGAGTAGCGCGTGGGAGCTTCTGCCGAAGCGGGGATCACGCGTGAAAGGGGATGCCGCCGAAACGCGGACGCGTGGCAGCGCGCCGCCGTTGGTTCTGGGGAGAAGATCCCCTTGACTGTCATGGCCCGGCCATGGAGCGCTATTCGACCGTCCTTTCTTTCCGAATACAGGAAGCGGTGAATGGCTGCGGCCGTCGCCGCTTTTTCAATTGGAATAGGAGGAAGAAACCATGAAGAAGATTCTGTGCGCCCTCATCGCCGCGATGATGCTCCTCTCCGCCACTTCCGCCCTGGCCGATACCCTGCGGGTGGGCATGGAATGCGGCTACGCGCCTTACAACTGGCAGCAGGTGGAGGAAACTGAATTCACCGCCCCCATCGCCGATAACGGCGGCTACGCCGACGGATACGACGTGCAGATCGCCCGCCGCATCGCCAAGGATCTGGGCATGGATCTGGAAATCGTGCGCACGGAATGGGACGGCCTGATTCCTTCGGTGCTCAGCGGCAATATCGATCTGATCATCGCCGGCATGAGCCCCACCGAGCAGAGGAAAATGACCATTGATTTCACCGATTACTATTACCAGAGCGAGCTGGTGGTGGTGGTGCGCAAGGACGGCGCCTACGCCAACGCCCAGGCTCTTGCCGATCTGTCCGGCGCCGTGATCTGCGCCCAGTTGAATACCTTCCATGACACCGTCATCGATCAGATCCCCAATGTCATCCACGATACGCCCCGGGAAACCTTCCCCGCCATGATCGTGGCCCTGAACAGCGGCGCCATTGACGGCTACATCGCCGAGCGTCCCGGCGCCGAAGCCGACGTGATGGCCAACGCCAATCTGACCTATCTCAGTTTCGCCCAGGGGTTTGAAGCCTCTGAGGACGATACCGCCATCGCCATCGGCCTGGCCTACGGCAGCCCCTACAAGGAGCAGATCAACCAGACCCTGGCCGGCATCCCCGAAGCGGAGCGGCTGCAGATCATGGTGGACGCCACCGCCCGCCAGCCCCTGGCGGCCGAATAAACTCTTCCGTTATCTCCGGACCGGGCGGCCTTTTCCTGCCTGCGCGGCGTTTTCCCTGCCGCGCGGGAGGGCGGAAGGGCCGTCCCTTTCTACCAATACGCGGAGAAAGAGGTGTACCCATGCCCGCCCATCTTCCCGTCACGTTTTTCGACTGGGTCAGCAAACTGCTGGATGAGTACGGCCCCCTGTTCCTGAGGGGCACCGGGGTCACGCTGCTGGTGGCCCTGACCGGCACCATCCTGGGCTTTGTGCTGGGCTTGCTGGTGGCCATCGTGCGCACCCTGCCCCTGCCCAAGGGCGGCCCCCTCCGGAAGCTGCCCCTCCGGCTGGTGCAGATCCTGCTGAACGTCTATATCGAGGTATTCCGCGGCACGCCCATGATCGTGCAGAGCATGGTGATCTATTACGGCTCCATGATGATCGGGCTCATCAAGCGGGGCTCGCCGGTGCTGCCCGCCGCCATTTTCATCGTTTCCATCAATACCGGCGCGTACATGGCTGAAATCATCCGGGGCGGCATCATCAGCGTGGATGTGGGGCAAAAAGAAGCCGCCACCGCCATCGGCATGACTCACTGGCAGAGCATGGTCAAGGTGGTCCTGCCCCAGGCGGTGCGCAACATCATGCCCTCCATCGGCAATGAATTCGTGGTGAACATCAAGGATTCCAGCGTTCTGAACGTGATCTCCCTGAACGAACTGTATTTTACCGGCAAAGGCGCCGCCGGCACTTACGGGCGGTATTTTGAAGCCTTCTTCATCATTGCCTGCATTTACCTGGCGCTGACCTTTACGGTGACCCGGATCCTGCGCCTGCTGGAAAAGAAAATGGACGGCAAAAAAAGCTATACCATTTACGGCTCCCAGAGCGACAGCCACAGCAGCATCACCATCAGCGAAGAAAAGGGGGCGTGAACATGGCCGGCATTCTGGAAGTGAGCCACCTGATCAAGCGCTTCGGCGACCATACCGTGCTCCGGGACATCAGTTTCCAGGTGGATACAGGGGATGTGATCTGCATCATCGGCTCCTCCGGCTCGGGAAAAAGCACCCTGCTGCGCTGCATCAATTTTCTGGAAGAGCCCACCGGCGGACAAATCCTCTATCACGGGAAAAACGCCGATACGGAATGGAAACGCACCCTATATAACAGCAAGGTGGGCATGGTGTTCCAGTCCTTTAACCTCTTTGGCAATATGAACGCTCTGGAAAACTGCATCCTGGGCCAGACCCAGGTGCTGAAAACCCCCCGGAAGGAAGCCGAGGAAAAAGCGGTGCATTACCTGGGAAAGGTGGGCATGGGAGCCTACCGCCACGCCCGGCCCGCCCAGCTCTCCGGCGGACAGAAACAGCGTGTGGCCATCGCCCGGGCCCTGTGCATGGAGCCGGAAATCCTGCTATTTGACGAGCCCACCAGTGCCCTGGACCCGGAAATGGTGGGCGAGGTGCTCTCCGTCATGCAGGATCTGGCTTCCGGTGGCATGACCATGCTCATCGTCACCCACGAAATGAGCTTCGCCCGGGACGTGGCCAGCCGCATCCTGTTCATGGACGGGGGCGTCATCCTGGAGGACGCGCCCCCCGATCAACTGTTCACTTCCCCGCGGCAGCCCCGCACCCAGGAGTTTTTGAAGCGGGTAGTATCCAGGCAATTGTAAAGGGAAACCTTCGAGGCCTCCGCGGCCTCGAACTCCGCGGCAGGGGCTTTGCCCCTGCACAGGTTGCCGAAAAGGGTTTTTGCGAATGAAACCGGAATCGGGATTCCGATTTCATTCGGAACATCAATTTCTTGCAAAATGGCATTTTGCGGGCAGAAAT
>CAZQAM010000227.1:0-4125 GCA_964591355.1 uncultured Oscillospiraceae bacterium | reverse complement strand
TATCCTACACTCTTTCCCTACACGACGCTCTTCCGATCTCCTACGATCTCATCGCCACCGTCTCCTCCCGTATCGTGGGCGAGGTGGCCCATGCCAGCCGCGTGGTGCTGGATGTGACGAGCAAACCGCCCTCCTCAATCGAGTGGGAATAGAGATTGTATTTTGACTGTTTTTCCCTTGACAAACGATTTTCACCGGCATAAAATGCCATCATTCCAACAAGGCGCAAGGGTGTGCTGAACGCACCCGGCGCTTTTTTTGTTGGTATTTTTACAGAAACGGAAGTGAGCGGTATGACGTATTCTCCCGCAAACACTATCTGGGTATTGTTGGGCGCGGCCCTGGTTTTCTTCATGCAGGCGGGCTTTGCCATGTGCGAGGCAGGCTTTACCCGTGCCAAGAACACCGGCAACATCCTGATGAAAAACCTGATGGATTTCTGCATTGGCACGCCCCTGTACTGGCTGTTCGGCTTTGGCATCATGTTCGGCGCGGGCACGGCGGCCTTTGGCTGGATCGATCCCTTCATCCTGGGGGATTACAGCCACATTCTTCCCGCAGGCGTTCCCCTGTGGGCCTACGCCATTTTCCAAACGGTATTCTGCGCCACCTCCGCCACCATCGTATCCGGCGCTATGGCGGAGCGCACCAGGTTTTCCGCCTACTGCATCTATTCCGCAGCGATTTCCCTGTTCATCTATCCCGTGTCCGGTCATTGGATCTGGGGCGGCGGATGGCTGGCGGAGATGGGCTTCCATGATTTCGCCGGCTCCACGGCCGTGCACATGGTGGGCGGCGTGTGCGCCCTGATCGGCGCAAAGATGCTGGGGCCCCGCATCGGAAAGTATGGAAAGGACGGCAAGCCCAAGGCCATCCTGGGCCACAACCTGTCCATCGCCGCCCTGGGCGTGTTTATCCTGTGGTTCTGCTGGTTTGGCTTCAACGGCGCTTCCACCGTGGGCATGGACAGCGACGAGCTGATCACATCCGCAGGTCTTGTGTTCTTCAACACCAACCTGGCCGCGGCCCTGGCGACGCTGGTGACCATGCTCTTCACCTGGATGCGCTACGGAAAGCCCGATGTATCCATGACCTTCAATGCCAGCTTGGCAGGGCTTGTGGGCATCACGGCAGGCTGCGACGCGGTAAATCCCTTCGGTGCGGCCATCATCGGCATCTGCTGCGGATTAGCTGTGGTGCTTTCGGTGGAGTTTTTCGATAAGGTGGTCAAGATCGACGACCCGGTCGGCGCGATTTCGGTGCATGGGGTATGCGGAGCGCTGGGCACCGTCCTGACAGGCTTTTTCGCCACCGGCGTATCCACCATGAAGGGCGTGTTTTATGGCGGCGGGTTCAAGTTCCTGGGTATCCAGTTGCTGGGCGTAGGCAGCACCATAGTTTGGACAGCTGTGGTGATTTCCCTGGTGTTCGCACTGATCAAAAAGACGATTGGCCTTCGTGCTGACGCTGCGGATGAAGCGATGGGCCTGGATCGAAGCGAGCATGGCCTGGTTACCGCCTATTCCGGCTTCTCCATCCTGCCGGACGGCAGCCTGGCCGAAGGGGAGATCGTGCCTTTGCCCGCTCCCATCGAAGCTGCGGAAGCGCCTCGCAAGGCAAAAGAAAAAGCGCCTGACACGCCTGTCTACACCCGAGTACAGATCATTTGCCGTCCCGCCAGCCTGGAGAGCCTAAAAACAGCTATGAACAAAATCGGCATTACTGGCATGACCGTCACCAATGTGATGGGTTACGGCATGCAGAAGGGCAAGCCGGAATACTACCGCGGCACGCCGGTGGAAGTGACGCTTTTGCCCAAGGTGCAGGTGGATATCGTGGTCAGCAAAGTGCCTGTTCGCCAGGTGATTGACACCGCCCGCAGCGTGCTCCACACCGGCCATATCGGCGATGGGAAAATCTTTGTGCAGGACGTGGAAAACGTGGTTCGCGTGCGCACCGGCGAGGAAGGATACGACGCTTTGCAGTCAGATGAATGAACTGCATTAAATACCATCTCGGCTAAAATGCTTTGCAGGTTTTCCGGCAAAGCATTTTTATGTAATTCACGATATGGTTTTTCTAATATTCTGTTGAAAGTCTTATACTATTTCTCGTCTAAAAAATCGAAAGATTCGGGATGGATTTTTTGTCCTGGCAAAGCTGAATGAAGGGAGGCGTAGCAGCGCTACGTTGACCGGAATGAAGCACTGCCAGGGCGGAAAAGACGCCCGAAGATTCAATGTTTTAGACGCGAAATAGTATTAATTCACCCTTGACAAATCGGATCTCATGAACAATTCAAATGTAGAATAATCCGATGATTCATCTGCCTCAGCATTTGCTTCTTCAAGATTTTTTCGGTTCATGGTGCTGTCCAGCCGGGAGCAGCTCATGAGGAAGTTCGGCATGGCCATCGACGATGATGTGATCGAGGATGTGCTCAGGCACGGCACCGCGGACATCGGAGAAAAAATACCCAACAATCACAGAGCGCAAGCTCTGGTTTTCAGGGGCCGGCAACGCCCGGAAAATGATCCAGTGAATCATTTTCAGCGAGGGCGAGCCGGCAGGCCCCGGAACTGGGGGCAGAGCCCTCAACAAGCTTTTTGCAAAATGTATTCACTTTGCATTGCTTACCACTATACAAAAGCTGAAGCAATAAAACACACTTGACAAGTGACCTTTCGTTCACTATAATTGGTGACCGGAAGGTCACTTGACTTGATGCGGAGGTTACTATGGCAAAAGATACGAAGGAAAGAATCCTGATAGCAGCGCTGGATATGTTCTCAAAAAATGGATATGAGGGCACCAACATACGGGAATTAGCAGCGTCCCTCGGGCTAGTCAAGTCCGGCATCTACAAGCACTATGAGAGCAAGGAAGCCATCTGGAATGCCCTGCTGGACAGGATGATTGCCTATTATGGGGAACACTTCGGCTCCGCCGAGCATCTGCCCCCTGTGCCGGATTCCCCGGAGGATTTCGTCTCTATGACCATGCGGATGGTGAATCTCACGATCCACGACGAGCAGATCGTGAAGACGAGAAAAGTGCTCACCCTGGAGCAGTACCGGGACGAGCGCGCACGGAACCTGGCGACAAAGCACTTCCTGACCGGTCTTACGGAGATGTTCACACACATTTTCTCCGGCATGATGGACAATGGACTGCTGAAAAAGGATGACCCCGCCATGCTGGCCTTCGCCTACACGACACCGATCTCCGCGCTCATTCATCTGTGCGACCGGGAGCCGGAGAAAACAGAGGATGCGATCAGGAAGATCGAAGCGTTCAGCCGGCACTTTATTGCGACCTATGGGGTGAAGTAACATTGTTTGATCTGGACAAATACCTGGCTGATCTGATTCTGAACTGCCAGTCGGCTTTCGGAGAGCGTCTGCTGTACATCGGTCTGCAGGGAAGCTGGCTGCGCGGCGAAGCTCATGAAAACAGCGATATCGATATCATGGTGATTCTGGATGGGTTCTCCGTGCAGGATATGGATACATACCGCGGGATCCTGAAAGAGATCGGTTTCTACGAGAAATCCTGCGGTTTCATCTGCGGGAAAGACGAAATGAAGCGCTGGAATCCTCTGGAGGTATGCCAACTGTACCATACGACGAAAGATCTGGTCGGCGTACTGACGGATTATCTTCCGCCCGCGACTCGGGAAGACGAAATCAACTATGTCAATTTGAGCCTGGGGAACCTGTATCATGAACTCTGCCATCGCTATATACACGCGGACAGGGATAAGAATGCAGCCAAATTCCGCGGGACCTGCAAGAGCGTGTTTTACCTGATCCAGAATCTGCATTTTCTGGAAAGCGGCCATTTCATTCTCGGCAGGAAAGATCTGAAGGAAGCGGTTACGAAGGAAGACAGGATCGTACTGGAAATGGCTGAGCTGCCAAACGTCTATGATTTCGATCAGGCTTTCTCTTTCCTGTTTGCCTGGTGTCAAAGCGCTTTTGCACGCATTGAACACCTTGGAGGAAAAGGATATGAACCATCAAGCCCTTGTTGTCATCGATATGCAAAATGATATCACCAGGCACTACAGGGACATCATGGACAGACTGAATGCCGCCATTGAATGGGCGGCGGAAAGCGGCATGG
>CAZQAM010000226.1:0-4145 GCA_964591355.1 uncultured Oscillospiraceae bacterium | reverse complement strand
TGGAATACCGGGGCTCCACCTGCGACAACACCGATATCACCGACAACGAATCCGGCATCTACGCCATTTTCGGCTTCATGGCGCTCTACGATCTGACCGGGGAAAAGAAATGGCTGGACGCCCTGATCGGCGCCGCGGATTATACCGAAACCTGGACCTACTGCTGGTCCTTCCCGGTCCAGTGCCCCTGGCCCAATCATCCCTTTACGAAGAATCCCATCAGCGGCCAGAGCCCGGTGACCCTGGGAGGCGGCGGCGGAGATATGTACATGGCTGCCTGCGCCTATGTGTATTACAGGCTGTATGTCATGACGGGCGACAGGCATTACCGGGATTACGCCGAATTCATCCACAACAACACCCGCCAGGCCAATGATCTGTACGGGGATTTCGGCTACGCCCAGCCCGGCCTTTCCCATGAGGGCGGACATTTTGCCAATCAGGTTTTCTCCAGCCACTATCATTGGCTGCCCTGGGTCACGTATGTCGAAGTGGATCCCGTGTCCCGGCTCTATGATACCTTCGGCGCCTATGATATCGCCGGGGCTGACCGTCTCAGCCCGGAGGAGCGGGCAAAAAGGAACCGGATCTACGATCACTTCGCATAAACCGAATTCAATCGCAAAGCAGCATGCTCCGGCCGTCAGGCGTATCACGCGAAACGCCCAGCGGCCGGATTCTCTTTGTGCTCTCATGAAAAACAGCGTCCCTTATTGGCAGGGCAGCCCTCACCGGAGCCGCGCGGAACAGCGCCGGACGCGGCCCGGATGGCTGATACTATTTTTCTTCAAAATAATTGAATGTTGTTCACGGAGGAGATCCTTCGCTTCGCTCAGGATGACAGGCTGGGGCTCTGTCATTCTGAGCCAGCGGAGCGATTGCGAAGCGCCAGCGAAGAATCTCTTTGCATCTTTTTCATTCAATCTTTTAGATGCGATATAGTATGAAAAGTATAAATAAGCATCGCCGTTTCCTTGCTTTTTCAGTTAAAACTGATATAATGAAAAAAAAGGAGGCAAATATCATGAGCATTCAGAGAATGGGATACTGTATCCGCGGCGCGTGGCAGACATCAAAAACAGAAAAGTACATGCCGGTAACCGATTCCAGCACCGGCGAAGTGATCGCCGAGGTGCCCCAGTGCACGGCGGAAGAAGTGGAAGCGGCCATTGCCTCCGCTCACGAAGCGTTCCCCGCGTGGGCGGAGCTGTCGGTTTCCAAGCGCGTGCAGTATCTGTTCAAATGGCGGGATGTGCTTTATGCGCACAAGGAAGAGCTCGCATACCTGTGCGCAAAAGAACTGGGCAAAAATCTGGAGGAAGCCCGGGGCGATGTGCAGAAAGCCATCGAGCCCACGGAGGAAGCCTGCGCCATTCCCGCTTTATTGCAGGGCAGCGCCTGCATGCAGGTCACCACGGGGTATGACACTTCTTCTTATCGGATGCCGCTTGGGGTCGTAGCCGGCATCGTGCCCATGAATTTCCCCGCCATGATCCCCTGGGGCTGGATGGTGCCCCTGGCCATTGCCTGCGGCAATACCGTGGTACTGAAGGCCAACAGCCAGACGCCTCTGACCTCCATGAGAATGGCGGAGCTGTTTTATCAGGAAGCGGGCTTCCCCAAGGGTGTTGTCAACCTGGTGACCGCCAACCGGAAGGACGCCGAGATCCTTTTGACGGATCCGCGGGTCAAGGCTGTGACTTTTGTGGGGACAACGGAGATCGGGAAGCACGTCTATGCCCTGGCTGCCGCCCATGGGAAACGCGTGCAGGCCCAGTGCGAAGCCAAGAACCACGCTCTGATCCTGGCGGACTGCGATCTGGAAGCCACCACCAATGCCGTCATCAATTCCACCTACGGCTGCGCCGGCATGCGCTGCATGGCGCTGCCTGTGGTGGTGGTGCAGGAGTCCATCGCGGATCAGTTCGTTGCGCTGCTGAAAAAGAAAGCGCAGGCCATGAAAGTGGGCTGCGCGTATGACGAAAACACCAAGCTGGGCCCGGTGGTATCCGCTGCCCATCGGGACAAGGTGTTTGCCTGGATTCAGAAAGGAGTGGAGGAAGGCGCCGAATTGGTGCTGGACGGCCGGGATATTTCCGTGCCCGGTTTTGAAAAGGGCTTCTTTGTCGGGCCCACCATCTTCGATCACGTTCAGCCCGGTATGACGGTGGGCGACGCGGAAATCTTCGGTCCTGTCACCTGCGTCAAGCGGGTCAGGGATTATGAAGAAGGCATCCGCCTCATGAACGCCAACCCGTTTGCCAACGGATCCTGCATTTTTACCGGCAGCGGATATTACAGCCGGCGCTTTGTGATGGATACAGACGGCGGCATGGTAGGCATCAATGTGGGCATCCCCGTGCCCAGCGCATATTTCCCGTTTTCCGGGAACAAAGATTCCTTCTTCGGCGATCTGCACGTGCTCGGGCGTGACGGCATCAACTTTTTCACCCGGGCAAAAACAGTGACCGCCCACTGGTTTGACGGGAATAACGCGAACCGCGTCGTCCGCACCTGGGAAGGCTCCACCGATCAGTGATAAACTGAAACGCCCTTTGAGCGATGCCGGTTTCTTCATAACCAAATAAAAGCGGAGCGCAGCCGCTCCGCTTTTTTGATTGGGTTTATCTTTTCTTGAACAGTGCAGCACAATTTCCAGGGGCGGAAAACCATCAGGTTTTCGCGGCCCGCTGCTCGGCCAGGTTGATCTGACCGGCCTTCTTTTGTTTGGCGCTGCGCCAGGCGTACATGATCAATGCCACGGCAATGACGCCATAGGACAGGAAAGCCCGGAAATATTCGCCCACTGCGGAATTGCCGAATATCACGGAAGCGGCGCTCTGGGCGGTAATAAACAGGGAGTGGAACAGGAACGTGCCCACCAGCGCCTGGAGGTTGGTGGCCCGGTCGATGGACGCGCCGCCCACCAGAATGGCCGCGCCGGCATAGAGGCCCACCTGCTCATGAGCCGCGTAGGTCTGGAAGGTGCCAATGCCCTCGCTCTGCATAAACACGATCTGGCCCCAGCCCGCCAGCACGGTGGAAATCATGATGGCGATGACGCGGGTCCTGTCCACATTGATGCCGGAGGCGTTGGCCACGGTCTGGTTCTGGCCCACAGCGCGGAATTTCTGGCCCAGCCGCGTGCGCATGATGGTGGAATTGAACAGGCACAGGCCCAGGATCAGCAGCCAGGTGACCAGGGGCAGCTTCAGTTCCCTTCCATGGGTGCCGTTGACCACGGACGCCACCGCCGGAATGCTGAACACCCCCGCCAGCACCGCCGCTACAGCCAGGGAAACGGCCATCCGCCGGACGGTGATCTTTTTGCGCGCATACTGGATCACGGCAGCCAGGGCCAGAACGCCGCAGAAGAGGTACAGCGCCAGGAGGAAGGGAACATGGGCGATGCTGTCAATGGCCGTATACAGCCCCACAGAGCCTGTCAGGTTCAAAGTATTCTGCACGCCGGACGCGCCCACGATGGTGACGTTGCTGTTCAAGGGAATGATGGAGCCGAAAATGAACAGGAACAGCAATTGATACGCGCCGTTGGCAAAATAGCCCAGAATCAGGGAGCCGATGGTTTCCTGGCCCTTCATTTTGTTCAGCAGTCTGCCGATGAGGAAGCCAAAGAACGCGCCAAGGGGCAATGTAATCGCCGCCGCCAGCAGGATGCCCGGCACACCGCTGATGCCCCAGCTGATGGTGAGCAGCAGCCCGATCTGCGCCGCCATGGCGCCGATGGTAATGGCGAAGTTGATGCCCATGCCGGCAATGATGGGAATGATCAGGGCCAGCACGATAAAGGCGTTGCGGTTCAGCCGCAGCAGCAGCTGGCTGGCCACATAGTTGATATCCAGCCCGGAAACGACAATGAACAGCACGCTCAGCGTGATGAACAGGTACGTTACCACATATTTCTGCAGATGGGCCTTGATTTGATTTTGCTCATGCACGGCGTCCACCTCCACTCTGCGTCAATGCGTACAGGATGATACCGTTGGAAATCATAATGCGCATCACTTCGCTCAGGCCTCCGCCCGCCACCACGGAATTGGCGATCTGCTGGCCGAACACCAGCACGCCCTCAAAGAGGAAAGATCGGAAGAGCGTCGTGTAGGGAAAGAGTGTAGGATAGGGTG
>CAZQAM010000225.1:0-4160 GCA_964591355.1 uncultured Oscillospiraceae bacterium | reverse complement strand
TACGAGATAATGAGCGGTGACTGGAGTTCAGACGTTGTGCTCTTCCGATCTAGTGCGGCAGCTTCGCCGTGCCCGATACCAGCGCTTCGCTGGTCAGTTTGATGCCCGGGCAGATGCAGCCGCCCAGGAACGCTCCGTTTTTATCCAGCGCGCCGAAGGTGGTGGCGGTGCCGAAATCAATGTACACGCAGGGGCCGCCGTAGAGCGTATAGGCCGCCACGGCGTTGCAGATCCTGTCGCTGCCCAGCTCCCGGGAATTCTCGTATCTGATGTCGATGCCGGTTTTCACCCCGGGCCCCACCGCCATGGGGTCGATGCCGAAGTAATCCCGGCACATATGCTCCACCGTGAAATTGATGGTGGGCACCACGCTGCTCATCACGATGCCGGATACCTCTTGCCGGTCAATGCCCTCGTGGTCGAAAAGCTGGGAAATCATGACCCCCATCTCGTCGCTGGTGTAGCGCCGGGTAGTGGACAGACGCCAGTAATGCACCATTTCCGGCCCGTTGAACAGGGCGGTTTTGATATTGGTATTTCCAACGTCAATGGTAAACAGCATGTTTTATACTCCTTATGATTTGATCAGCCGGGCCTTCTTCAGCGCCGCCGCCACAGCGCCTGTCACAATGGCCGATACGGCCATTTCCACCACGGCGTTGAAGCCCACGGAGGCGACGATGTACAGCAAAATGCCGCGGCCCGCCATGGCGGACTGCATGTAGTCCGTATGGCCGAACAGCAGCACAAGCAGGGTCATAAAAAACAGCGTATTCAGGAAAGCGGCGGCAAAGCCGGTCACCGTACAGCTGACGCTGTCCCGCACATTGTGCCTGCTCATCATCCGGTAGATCAGCGCGCAGAGCGCGCCTACCAGCAAGCGGGAAACAAACCGCTGTATGAACATCAAAACGGGGCTCACATTGACCAGCGCCGCCCCCATGGCGCTGTATCCGATCAGGCCGAAGCACTGCAGGAAGCTGATCAGGCCGAATACGCCGCCGATGATGGCGCCGCCCGGAACTCCCAGGGCGATGGCGGCGATGGCCACGGGAATCATATTGAAGGTAATGGACAGCCCGGCGGGCTGCGGGATATTCACCATGCCCAGCACCACCAGCAGCGCCGTGAGCAGGGCAAGGAGCGTCAGTTTGTACACCATGCCGCGCCGTGAATTGTTTTTCATTGTTCTTTCCTCCGTTCAAGCTCATGTTTTGATACCTGACGATTGTTCCAGGATGCCCGGGTGCGCCTGTCCGGCCCGGAAAGGTACCGGCATTCCGGCGCAGGAACATTATAGCAAAACAGGGCTGGCTTGTCAAAAAAGCAGCTCTGAAAATACAGGGTAAATACATCGGCAAAAGCCTGTAAACCTTCAAAAATCAGAACCCTTTCTTTCTCCGGCAGTTCCCTTCTCCCCTGCCTGTCATGCCTGCCTGCCATTTCCATTGTCAGTTTCGGCACGATTATGCTATACTGTATCCGTATTCTACAAAAGCACAGAGAAACAGCAGGATGGAGAAAGGAGGCGGGCTGTCATCCGCAGGAGAGTGCTTTTATCCCAGATCTTGCTGATTGTGCTGATGCTTTGCCTGATTCAGGCCCTGCCCCCGGCGCCGACAGCCGGGCAGGCCGGAGAGGAGCCGCGCTTGACCGTATATTTTGCAAACTGGCATACTGCTTCTTCCTCATCCGCCCAGGTGAAAAACCTGCCCTGGGACCGGATCGATTGTATCAACCATGCTTTCTGGAAAGTCGCGCCCGCGGAGGGAGGCGGCTATGCCCTCGTGCCCACCGACGCCTATGCCGATACCGGCGAGGGCAACGCGAAGGCGCATTTCCCCCAATACGCCGCTTGCGCCAGGAAATATCCCCAGGTGGAGATCCTTCTGTCCGTCGGCGGATGGACGTGCAGCGGGTATTTTTCAGAAATGTGCCTGACGGAAAGCAGCCGCGCTTCCTTTATCGAAAGCTGCCTCAAGGTCCTTGCACAGTATTCCTTCTTTACCGGTCTGGATATCGACTGGGAATATCCGGGCGTTGCCAGAAAAGGCGGCGGCAATGACGAGGGCAACCCCGTAGCCGGGGATGACAAAACCAATTACACGCTGTTTCTCAAGGAATTGCGCGCCGCCATGGATGCGCGTTTTGGCCAGGGAATCAAGCGTCTGACTGTCTGCGCCGGGGCCGCGGGAAACATCCTGCGCCATCAGGATTACGCCGCTTTGCACCCGTATGTGGACCGCATCAACCTGATGACCTACGACATGGCCGGGATCCAGGATACGAAAACCGGCCATCAGACGCCCCTGTACGGTGACCCTTCCGTCGATACGGCGGTGCATACGCTGCTTGCCCAGGGCGTTCCCGCCCGGAAAATCGCCATCGGCTCTCCCCTGTACAGCCACGGCTGGAAGATGGCGTCTGATCCGGGGCAGCAAGTCACAGGCGCAAAAGGCAAAGGCGTTTCCAGCGCCACCCGCCTGTGGAAAGCCCTGTGCCAATATGAATCCTCCGCCGCGGCAGAAGGCGTTCCCGGCTGGCATGCGGGCTACGATGAGGCAGCCGAAGCCGCTTATCTGTGGAATGATGATCCCGCTTCCTCCGATTACAGGCTGTTCCTGACCTATGAAAGCGGCCGCTCCCTGAATGCCAAGCTGCGGTATATACGGGAGCGTTCCCTGGGCGGACTGATCGTCTGGGAAGCCTATGGCGATGACAGCGCGAAGGATTTCCCCATGCTGACGCGGATGTATCATGGTCTGCATCCCTGAGCGCCGCGGGATTGACGGATCCGCCCCGATTGTTTATAATATCCTATCATACCAGATTGCACGCAGGAGGGGATACCCTTGTTTGGACGCAGAGCCGACGGCCGTTTGCTCAAAGAGATAGATCCCATTATTGCCCTGACCCCGTACCTGATGCCCATGCGCTGCGACGCGCAGGTCATGCTGGGGCTGAAGCTGGACTTTGAAAAGCTGACGCGGTATATCGTGGAGCAGGGTGCCAACGGCAATCGCTTCACCTTCATGGAGCTGATCATCGCCACCTTCATTCGGGTCGCCTCCGAGCTGCCCGAAATCAACCGTTTCATTTCCAACAAACGCCTGTACGCCCGCACGCAGCTCACCGTTTCCTTCGCCCTGCTCAAGGAGACCTCCACCCCGGACGCCATCGAGGAAAACACCGTCAAATGCTATTTTGACCCCCGGGACACCATCTTTGACGTGGCGGAGCGGGTCAGCAAAGCCATTGAGGAAAACCGGCGCGAGGAAGCCGACAATTCCACCATGAAGTTGGCCAAGCTGCTGCTCAGGCCTGTTCTGGCCAATACCGTGGTGTCTTCCGCCCGTTTTCTGGACCGCTACGGCATCATGCCCAAATATATCCTGAACGCTTCTCCCTTCCATACCAGCCTGTTCGTCACCAATATGGCCTCCATCGGCATGCCCGCGGTGAATCATCACATTTACAATTTCGGCACCACCTCCGTTTTCCTTTCCATCGGCTCAGTGGAGCGCACGGTCCAGGCGGGATCCGACGGGAAAACCATCCGCAAGCGCATGCTGCCCATCGGCATTACGGCGGATGAGCGCATCTGCGCCGGCGCCATGTACGCCCGGATGGTCAACCGCATGATGTACTACCTGGATCATCCTTCTCTTCTGGAATCGCCGCCGGATTACGTGCGCTTTGAGGAGGGGCATTCCTATACCATGCCGGGCGCCAAGAAAAAGAGGCTGCGGAAAAACCAGCAGAACAGTCTGCAGGCCTGATCTTTCATTTCCATCCATCCTTCACCGCCCGCACGGGCGGCTTTTCTTTCTCGTCTGACAGATTTTGCATCAGGCGGTGTTTCATGAGGAACAAACAGCTCCTTTCATCGGCCGTCATGCGATGCCCGCATTGCTTTTTTCCCTGCCGCCGGAAAAAACCGGAGAAAAATTTTCAAAAGCCCTTGCATTTTTCCTTTTCGTTTGCTATACTTTATAAGCTGCTTCGGTGAAGCAGCCCTGCGCCCTTAGCTCAGCTGGATAGAGTGTTTGACTACGAATCAAAAGGTCGAGGGTTCGAATCCCCCAGGGCGCGCCAGAAAAAAGCCTTGAAACATAAGATCGGAAGAGCGTCGTGTAGGGAAAGAGTGTAGGATAGGGTGT
>CAZQAM010000224.1:0-4172 GCA_964591355.1 uncultured Oscillospiraceae bacterium | reverse complement strand
TGCGCCGATGCAGCGCAGTTCGCCCCGGGCCAGCATGGGCTTCAAAAGATTGCCGGCGTCCATGCTGCCTTCGGCCTTCCCTGCGCCGACGATGTTGTGCATTTCATCGATAAAGAGGATGATGCGCCCTTCGCTCTTTTTGATTTCCGCCAGCACGGCCTTGAGACGCTCCTCAAATTCGCCCCGGAATTTCGCCCCGGCGATCAAAGCGCCCATATCCAGGGAAAACACCGTGCGGTCCTTCAGGCTGTCCGGCACATCGCCCCGCACGATCCGCAGGGCAAGCCCTTCGGCGATGGCCGTCTTGCCCACGCCGGGCTCGCCGATCAAAACAGGATTGTTCTTGGTTTTCCGGGACAGGATACGGATGACATTGCGGATTTCGCTGTCCCGTCCGATGACGGGATCCAGCTTTCCTTTCCTGGCAAGATCCACCAGATCGCTGCCGTATTTGGCCAGGGCGTCATAGGTTTCCTCCGGGTTGTCGCTGGTGACACGTGCTGCGCCCCGCACAGACGACAGCGCCTGAAGGAATCCGCTTTCCGTAATTTGAAGGCGCGCAAACAAAGACTTGATCTCCGGATCAGGCACTTTCACGAGCCCCAGGAACAAATGCTCCACTGAGATAAATTCATCCCGCATCCGCTGGGCTTCATCCGCTGCAGAACGCAGGGCTTTATCCAGATCCGCGGAAATGTATACCTTTCCTTCTTCGTGGGAAAGACCGCGGATTTTCGGCAGTTTCCCCAGGATTAAATCCGCTCCCCGGGAAAGCTCATCCCGGTCGACGCCCATTTTCGCCGTCAATTGCGGAATCAGGCCCTGGGCATCGGTAAGAAGCGCCGATAATAGATGCGCCTGCTCCAATTGCTGATTTCCAAGTTCCGCCGCCAGCGTCCGGGCGGACTGAATGGCTTCCAAGGATTTTTGGGTGTAGGAATTGCTGCTCATAGGATCTCCTCCCTTTCGGGATCTCTCTGATTTGGAAGGAAAGATATTGACTATCTTTGACCTTCATTATTATTATATTCCTGTTTTTCCCGTTGTCAACCCCCCAAATGAATTTTTCTTGTAAAATGTCGGAACATGACGGCAGGAAAATGATTGTATTTCCGATTGATTTATGTTATCCTATATGCGTGGAGGTATGAGCAGGATGGATGAGCGGCTTCAAAACGCAGAGGTGATCGTATTCGATGTCGGCAACGTGCTGCTGCGTTTTGATCCTGAAATCGTGGTCCGCCTGCTCCCGGATGAGACCCGCCGTCCCCTGACGGAGGCCATGTTCGGGCCGAAGCATCTGTGGTCCGCCTTTGACCTGGGAAAAGAAAGCAACGAGGAAATCGCCCGGCGGATCTCCCGGGAGGCAGGGCTGGATGGGGCCTGGGATCAGGTGATGCATGTATTGCTTCATTTTCCCGAAGTGCTGCATCCACTTCCTTTGGCCAGGTGTCTGGATGAATTGAAGGCCCAGGGCAAGCGGCTCTTCGCCCTGACCAATTATCCGGAGCCCTCCTTCAGTGAAACCTGCCGCCTGTTTCCCTTTCTCACGGAAAAGCTGGAGGGGGCCGTGGTTTCCGCCCGGGAAAAGCTGGTCAAGCCCGATCCCGCCATTTTCCAATTGCTGGCCGAACGCTACCGCCTGTCGCCCCGGGACACCCTGTTCATCGATGACGCCCGGGCCAATGTGGAAGCCGCTGCGTCGCTGGGCTTTCAAATCTGGCATTACGCGGGAGACGACCGGCTGTGATAAAGACGTGTCAAACGGAAAAAAGAAAGAAAAACCGGCGCTTGACCGTCTATATAGGTAAAATCCTCTGAATCCGATGCCGATTCCATCGTTTGGAAGGAAGGATATCATATGAAACATCGCCTTACGCTCAAAATCGCCCTGGCCGCCCTGCTGATTGCGCTGCCGCTGATCCTCAGCGGCTGCTATGTGGCGCCTTCGGAGCTGCCAGCCAACAGCCAGAGCGGCAATTCGCTGAATTTCCCTACCTATCAGCCCAGCACCGAAGTGCCTACCGCGGTGCCGGTGGCGGCAGCGACGGAAACTCCTGTGGCCATCAGCCAATTGACCACGCCCATTCCGCTGCCCACGTCCAATCCAGTCAATTCCTGGACCATCGCCACCGTGGCGCCCATCAGCACGGACGGCACGACCGTCATCGCCGTATCCACGGTGACGCCCCTGCCGTATACCCCTGTGCCCACCGCCACGCCTCAGGGCTCCCTGAAGCTGGGGTCCACCGGCCAGGATGTGCGCAACGTGCAAAGCAAATTGAAGAGCCTGGGCTTCTATAAGGGCACCGTGGACGGCGATTTCGGCGAAGGCACCGAAGCAGCCGTGAAAGCCTTCCAGAAGCAGTATAAATTGACTGTGGACGGCAAAGTAGGCGCAGCCACCCTCAAAGCGCTGGCCTCCGCCCGCGCCACGGCCAAGCCCGCCGTCACTGCCACCCCCAAGCGCACCGCCGTGCGCGCCACCGCCACGCCCGCGTTCAGCTCCCACACCTATCTTCGCAAGGGCAGCCGCGGCACAGCGGTCAGGCAGATGCAGGAGAGGCTGATCTCCCTGGGCTATCTGACCGGCACGGCAGACGGCTATTTTGACGAATCCACCGAGGCCGGCGTCATGGCCTTCCAGCGCCGCAACACCCGGTACGCCGACGGCGTGGCCGGCCCCGAAACGCTGGAAAAGCTGTATTCTTCTTCCGCCCGCAGGACCTCTACCGCCGCCGGCATCATCGGCAATTCCCTGCGCCTGGGCGCCAGCGGCAGCTCCGTGCGCACGCTGCAGTCCCGCCTCAAATCCCTGGGGTACTACCGCGGCTCCGTGGACGGCGATTACGGCCAGGCCACGGCCGACGCCGTGAAAGCCTTCCAGCGGGCCAACGGCCTGAAAGCGGACGGCATCGCCGGCAGCAGCACTTTCTCCATGCTCTATTCTTCCAATGCGAAAACCTATCGGCAGTCCCTCGTGACCGCCACGCCCCGCCGTACCCCCACCCGCAGGCCCACCGCCACGCCGCACCGTACGCCTACGCCCCTGCCGCCCAACACCTATATCCGGGTCACCACCGCGCCGAACGGCGAATACGCCACCCTGCGCCGCGGCTATACCGGCACCCCGGTTACCCGGATGCAGCAGGAACTTCAGCGCCAGGGCTACTATACCGGCAATGTGGACGGCGTATACGGCGAAGGAACCGAAAACGCCATCAGGGCCTATCAGCGCGCCAACGGCCTGAATGTAGACGGCGTGGCCGGCCCGGCGACCCTGCGCTCCATTTTCGAAGGCAACTTCCCCTCGGGATCGTAATGAAAAACACGATACAATACAATGCGCCGTCCGAATTGATTCGGCCGGCGCTTCTTTCATGCTTCTTTTCGCTGTGGGAAGAAGAATTGGAATTACAACAGATAATTCGAAAAGGCTTACTCCCCATTCGCCTTTCCCGGAAAGGGGACTGGGGAAACTTCTTTAATCAATCGTTTCTTCCTCCTGCCCCTGCAGGGATACCAGCCGGACAGCGGCAAATTTATACAGGTTGGCCGCAACGGCGCAGCGGAAAACCAGCTCCGTCACAGGCGGGCCGTCCTTTTCCAGCACGGGGATCGCCGCCTCCCGCACGCTTTTGCAAGCCTCAGCTTTGACTTCCCGCGCCGTGTCCACAAACGCGGCGTACAGGCCGCGCACGGCATCCTCCGGCAAATCAGAAGGCAGCAGGCGCTTGATATCCCCGGTATTCATGCTCTGCTTCAGGACGCATACCATCACAAGATACGCCAGATGCAGCCGGTTATAGCGCTTTTTTACCGGAGCAGGCACGATTTTGAGCTTCACATAGTTATTGATCATGGCGGGCGTCACCAGCAGATCCTCTTCCGGGTTGCCCGGCACAGGCGAAAGATATCCATTGAGCAGATAAATCACCTGATCCATGTATAAAGGCAGGGCAGGAAAATCCTCCCAGCCCGGCAGGGAAAAATCCTTCAGCATCTTTTCCCAGTCCAGCAGTTTCTGCCGGACCAGCGCCTTATCGAAAAACATACCCTCTCCCCCTTTTGCCGCCGGAAGATGATTCATTATAGCACAGAGCCCAGGGGTTGCCAAGACTGATTCAGTTGACTTTGTCATGCAAATGGGGTAAGATAATACTGTATATCAG
>CAZQAM010000223.1:3803-4181 GCA_964591355.1 uncultured Oscillospiraceae bacterium | reverse complement strand
ACACCCTATCCTACACTCTTTCCCTACACGACGCTCTTCCGATCTGTTGAAGTATGCGATCTTGATACCAACCGGATCACTGCGCGTTTCTCTTTCCCGGTGGGCATTCCTTCCGGCGATTCCCTGGTGCTCAAATCGCTGGACTGCCTGGGGCACATCACCCTGCGCTCCGCCATTCACTGCACTCTGAGTGACGCGGGCAACAATGTGGTTTCTGAAGATTTCCAGTATCTGGTCTCTGAAAGAAGGCTGCCCTTCGGGGATTGCGCCCTGTCGATTCATCAGGAAAAGGATGCGCTGGTCCTTCGCAGCGAAGGCTTTGCCCGGTGTGTTGAACTCAATGGCGACGATCACGGGGACGCCTTCGGCTGGAAATTT
>CAZQAM010000223.1:0-3793 GCA_964591355.1 uncultured Oscillospiraceae bacterium | reverse complement strand
CCTACACGACGCTCTTCCGATCTACGCCTTCGGCTGGAAATTTGAGGACAACTATTTTGACATGATGCCCGGACAGGAACGAAAGATCCATGTCTTCGGCCGCCATAAGACCGGCCGCATTACAGCCAAAGCGCACTACTCAGCACAGGCCGCTTCGGCTGACTGGCGCATTCCGGATTTGGATCAGGATCCGGACTGAGCGCTTCTCCCATTTTCGTCCCTGTCCGGCGTGGACCGCGGCGCCGCGCCGAACAGAAAAAGACCAATCTTGCACCTTGCAGTTTGCAGAATTTCTGGTATAATGTTTCACAGAGTTTGGTTTCTGTCAACAATCGAAAAGGAGGAACTCAACATGAAAAAAACGTTGGCTCTGTTTCTTGCGCTGATGCTGCTTTCCGGCGCGCTTTGCCTGACCGCAAACGCCGAGATTGAAAAGCTGGCCGACGGCGCTACCCTGACGATGTGGATGCCGCTGAGCACCAAGGTTTCCAGTTTCATTACCGATCTCAATGAGGTGAAGGCCTTCCAGGTGCTGGAAGAGAAAACCGGCGTTCATATCCAGTTCCTTCATCCCCCTGTGGGCGAGGAAGCCGATCAGTTCAATCTGATGGTGGCCTCCGGAGATCTGCCGGATATGATTTATTATCAGTGGCAGGTTTTGTCCGGCGGCCCTGGCAAATATATCGATGACGGGATCATCATTCCCCTGAATGATCTGATCAAGGCGAACTGCCCCAACTATCAGGCGCTGATGGAACAGTATCCGGACGCGGATAAACAGAGCCGTATGGATGACGGCACCATCTATATGTTCCCGTTCTTCAAGCTGGAAAAGCAGGCCCGGGCCAACACCGGCCTGATTTACCGCGGCGACTGGGCGGATAAATTGGGCATCGGAATCCCTGAAACGATTGAGGACTGGCACGATCTCCTGCTCGCCTTCAAAACGAAAGACCCCAACGGCAACGGCGAAGCCGATGAGATTCCCTTTGTCACCCGCAGCGGCTCGGCCGATCTGGCCTGCTTTGCCAGCGCCTGGGGCATCCTGGCGGACTTCTACATGACCAAGGACAACACTGTTGCTTACGGCCCTGTGACGCAGGAATACCGTCAGTATCTTGAAACGATGGCCAGCTGGTTTGCGGAAGGGCTGATCGATCCCGAATTCACCATCTCTGACAACACCCAGTTCAACAGCAAGATGACCAACAATATCGGCGGCGCCTTCTACGGCCTGCTTTCCGGCAACATGGGCAAGCTGATGAACACCATGGCGACGGTGGATCCTGTGTACGAGCTGCGCGGTGCCAATTATGTGGCCCAGGCGGACGGCACCATCGAGTGCCCCTACCGTGAGATGTCCAACTGCATCAGCAACGGCAACGGCGTTGTAGTGACCACTACCTCCAAAAATGCCGAACTGGCCGCCAAGTGGATCGACGCCGTTTACAGCCAGGAAGGCACGATGCTTTTCAACTTTGGCATTGAGGGCGAAAGCTACGAGATGATCGACGGATTCCCGACCTATACTGATTTCGTATTCAAGAATCCGGACGGCCTGACGCCGGATCAGGCGATCGGCTCCTACGCAACCACCTACGGTATGGCGATGAACTACGATTCCCGCTACTTCCTGCAGATCCTGTCACTGCCCCAGCAGAAGGCGGCCAACGAGCTGTGGGCCACGGCCAGCACGAGTCTCCACGTGCCCACCATCACCCCCACCATCGAGGAGAGCGCGGAAATCGCCAATTACCTCAGCCAGATCAAAACCTATGTGGATGAAATGTTTATCCGTTTCGTTAACGGCACGGAACCCCTGGACAACTTTGACGCGTATGTCGCCAACATTGAAGCGATGAATCTTGCGCGCGTCCTGGAAGTCTATCAGACGGCCTACGATCGCTATCTGTCAAGGTAATTCCTCCGGATTCTGTTTCACTGCCGGGCGTGAGTGTACACTCACGCCCGGTTATAAATGGCCCTGTTTCTCACGGTAAAGATGTGGGAGGAATGAATCGTGAATCAATCCGCGGCCGCCTTGCACACGGGGAAAAAGCGGAAGAGCTTTTGGTACCGGCTCGGCTATGATCTGAGAACGCGCACCATGCTGTATCTCATGATGGTGCCGGTGCTGGCCTATTTTTTCATCTTTTGCTATGGCCCCATGTACGGCGAGATCATTGCTTTCAAAAATTACAGCCCCGGCCGAGGGATTCTCGGCAGCCGATGGGTGGGGCTGCAGAACTTCAGGTTGTTTTTCAACGACGTCTATTTTGTCCGCATTTTCCGCAATACGCTGCTGCTGAACTTTTATACGCTGCTGTTTGGATTCCCGGCGCCCATCATTCTGGCGCTGATGCTGAACGAGGTGCGCAACAACGCCTTCAAGCGCACGGTGCAGACGATTACCTATATGCCGCATTTTATTTCCGTGATGGTGGTATGCGGCATGATCATTGATTTTGTCTCCCTGAACGGCGTGGTGAATGATATCGTCGCCGCCGTAGGGGGCACCCGGGTCAGCATGCTGACCCAGGCAAAATATTTCCGTTCCATCTATGTCATTTCGGGCATCTGGCAGGAAATCGGCTGGGGCTCCATCGTCTATCTGGCGGCGCTGACCAGTATCGATTCGGAGCTTTACGACGCCGCGATGATTGACGGCGCCAACCGCTGGAATCAGATTTTGCATGTTACGCTGCCGGGAATCGCGCCGACGATTATCATCATGTTCATCCTGCGCATCGGCAGAATGATGAATATCGGCTTTGAAAAGATCCTGCTTCTGTATAATCCCGGAATCTATGAAACGGCGGATGTTATCAGCACGTATTCCTACCGGAAGGGCCTTCTGGATTTCAATTACAGCTACAGCACAACGGTCGGGCTTTTCAATTCCGTTGTCAATTTCATCCTGGTGATGCTGACGAATACCATCAGCCGGCGCGTCAATCAAATGAGCTTGTGGTAAGGAGGTGCGGGCAATGGCAAAGTATTCGACCGGAGAAAAAATATTTGAAACGGTCATTATTTTGATCCTGGTGTTTATCACGCTGCTGTGCGCATATCCGATCCTGTATGTGCTGTTCGCTTCTCTGAGCAATGCCACTGAGCTCGTGCGCGCAAAGGGGCCTCTGTTTTATCCCAAAGGATTTACGGTGGAAGCCTACAGCATGGTATTTAAAAACCCGAATATTCAAAACGGCTACCGGAACACGCTGATCTATCTGGTGCTGGGCACGACCATCAATATGGTTCTGACCACGATATGCGCGTATGTGCTCTCCCGAAGCCGTTTCACGCTTCAGCGGTTCTTCAGCTTCCTGATCACCTTCACCATGTTCTTCAACGGCGGACTGGTTCCAACCTATTTGCTGATCAAGAACCTGAGCATGATCGATACCATTTGGGCGCTGGTTTTGCCCGGTGCGATCAGCGTGTACAACATGATCATCATGCGCACGTCTTTCGCGGGCATTCCGCCGGCGCTGGAGGAATCTGCGCGGCTGGACGGCGCCAATGATCTGCGCATTCTCCTCAGCGTGGTCATTCCGCTTTCCATGCCGGTGATTGCGGTGCTGATCCTGTTTTACGGCGTTTATCACTGGAACAGCTGGTTTAACGCCATGCTGTATATCCGCACCCGCTCCAAATATCCGCTGCAATTGATTCTGCGCGAGATCCTGATCGCCAGCTCCACCACGGAGATGACTGTGGACGCCTCGGCCATGGACCGGGAAAACATCGACGACGTGATCAAATACGCCACCATCGTCGTGGCAACGTTCCC
>CAZQAM010000222.1:0-4187 GCA_964591355.1 uncultured Oscillospiraceae bacterium | reverse complement strand
TGGCCCCGGGCAATCACAGCGGCCAGCATCAGCTCGATCATGTCTTCCTTGCCCACCACCACGCGGGCGATATTTTCTTTCAGCCGCCGGGCAAGATGGGCAATCTGGTCAGGCTGCATGATTCGCTTCCTCCTTTGAACCCTCGCATTTCTCCAGGCAGTCCCCTGATAAGGAAAACCCTTCCGGAAAACGCCTCGTCGGCCGGAAGGATCTGCCTGTTTTTCTGGTCAGAACGCCACGATGATGCCGTGGCGCTCGGCATAAAAGCTGTCCAGCCCCCGGGTGGGGAAGATATCCACGGTGATTTGCTGGAATACCGCGTGCAGCTGCTCCCTGAGCAGGGCGGCGGCTTCCTCGTTGAAGCAGTGGCAGATCACCATTTCCCTGCCCGCCAGGCCGATCCTGCGCACCTCCTCCGCCATGAAGCGCACCATGTTTTTCACGCCCCGGGCCTTGCCCCGGATGACGATCTCTCCCTTTTCATCGCCAATGCCGATGCCCCAGAACCCCAGATGCCCGGCAATGAGGCCGATCAGGCGGTTCACCCGCCCGGACTTGATCAGATTGTGGTAGGAGGAAAGAGCGAATGCGATGTGGGTTCTGTCCGCTTCTTCATTCACCTGCCTCACGATCTCCTCCAGGCCGCAGCCCTGGCGGATGAGCTGGCAGGCTTTCCGGATCAGCAGCACCGTTTCCGGGCCTGTGGCCTTGGTATCGATGATGGCGATCTGCTTGTCCGGCTCCTCCTCCAGGAGCATATCCCGGGCCACGCAGGCGCTGTTGTGGCTGCCGGACAGAGCGCCGGAAATGGTGAAGGCCAATACCGGGCCAGGAGCGGAAAATTTGTCCAGCCAGGCCTGGGGCGAAGGGCAGGCCGTCTGCGCCATTTCGCCGTGGTTCTCATTGGCGGTCAGCATTTCTTCCAGAGGCAGGTGTTCATCGTCGATATATTCCTTTTCCCCCACGCGGATGGAAAACGGGATGGTGGCAAAATCCGCAACGCCGCTGTATTCCCCGGGTAAAGTGAACAGATCGCAGCTGGAATCGGAAACGATGTGCCAGATCATCATGTTTATCTCCTTTTTCTTTTCTCCGGTGTCCTCCCGGTCAGAAGAGGCGCCTCTTTATCCTGATAAAGAGGTTTACAAAAACCAATTGTATTATACGACCAGAAGCTGCCGCTGGCAAGGGCAAAACTGTGGCATCCAAAACAAAAGCGGTCCGCGCCGCGGCAGAAAGCCTTTTCTGCCGCCGGATCGTTATCTCCGCTTCTGCGGCGAAGGCATACCGCCTTCCCCCTGCAGAAAACGGCAGACTTCTCCCATTCTTTCTTCCGCCGCCTGCCGCCCGATCCGGTAGACCCTTTCCAGCTCCCGGGGATTTTTTTCCGTCCGTCTGATGCGCAGGTTTTCCCGGGGCCGGATCACCAGCGCTTCCCCCGCTTCTTCCCGCCGCCGGATGGCAGCGATATGCCGGTTATAGGTTTTGTGCCGCTTCCCCATGGCCTCCGAAAGCTTCGGATACCGCCGCGTCAGCAGCCGGAGGAGGGGCCATAAGAAGGGCTTTTGTTTCCGGTAATCTGCCGGCTGGGTCAGGATCACCACGTTCCTGCGAAACCCCAGGTTTTCCATATACAGGTAAGGCGTGGGATCCAGGATGCCGCCATCCAGCAGCTTCCTTCCGCCGATTTCCACCGGCCGGGACAAAAGCGGCATGGATGCCGAGGCCCGCATCCAGAGCATGTCTTCCGCCCCGCCGTCCAGACAGCGGCGGTAGGCCATCTCCCCTGTTTCCACGTCAAAAGCGCCCACGTAAAACGCCATGGGGTTTTCCCGGAAGGCTTTCCGGTCAAACACGTCCAGCCGGTCCGGAAGCTCCCGGTAGCAGAAATCAGCGCCGTAGAGATCCCCCGTCCGCAGCCAGGACCGCAGGCTCTCGTACCGGGGATCGCCGCAGTAGCGCATATTGTAGCGGATGGCCCGGCCATTCTGCCCGGATTTGTAATTGCAGCCGAAGACCGCCCCGGCGGAAATGCCCGCCGCGGCGTCAAAGGCAATGCCTTTTTCCAGGAATACATCCATCACGCCGCAGGTGAACATGCCCCGCATGGCGCCGCCTTCCAGGATCAGCGCTGTTTTCATCCGGCTTTCCGTTTCCGGCAGAGTCTCCTTCCGCATCAGTACTCAAATTCTCCCGCGAACACAAAGGTCACTTCCCCCGTCAGCAGGATCCGGCTTTCGGTGTAATTCACCGTCAGGTCGCCGCCGGCCAGCTTCACCAGGATATCCCGCCCCGCTTCGCACAGGCCGGTTTTCACCGCAGCGGCCACCACGGCGCAGGCCCCGGTGCCGCAGGACAGCGTTTCCCCATTGCCCCGCTCCCAGACCCGCACCCGCAGGGTGGCGGCGTCGATGAAGCGCGCAAACTCGGCGTTGACCCTTTCCGGAAAAATCGGCGCGTATTCGAACCGGGGACCGGTGACATTCAGATCGATGCCGTCGATACCGTCCAGGAAGACCACACAGTGGGGATTGCCCACGGACACACAGGTAGCGGTATAGGTTTCCTCTCCGATTTGCAGGGGCAGGGCCACCGCTTCTTCCGCGTCGCACAGGACCGGTACCTGGGGCGGGCGGAAATCGGCTCTGCCCATGTCCACCGACACGGAATTCACCTTGCCGTCCCTCAGGTACACCCGCACATGGTGTACCCGGCCCCCCATTTCGATGGAAAGGTATTCGCTGCGCACATAGCCCTTGTCAAAGAGATATTTGGCCACGCAGCGGATGTTGTTGCCCGCGGTCCTGCCCTCGCTTCCGTCCTTGTTGAAGGAGCGCATCCGGGCGTCCGCCCGGTCCGATTTCTCGATGAGCACGATGCCGTCGCCGCCGATGCCGTAGTGCGGCGCGCACAATTGCACGCACAGCGATTCGGGGCAGGTGATCTTGCCATCGAAATTCTCGATGAAAATGTAGTCGTTGCCGCAGGAGTGCATTTTGGCAAAGGCGATGCGCTGATGCCATTTGCGCATGTGGTTGATGTCGATGAGCTCTGTATTCCCCGCGGTGAAGCGGCTGGCCATCATGTCGGCCAGGGCGCCGGCGGTATCCAGGGAGGTGAGGCAGGGGATCGACAATTGCATGGCCCGGCGGTGCAGGACGGTATAATCCCCCACGGTGGCGTCCTTCACCGCGCCGGTGTACACGATGTAATGCACCTTCCCGCTGTCCATCAGCGCCGTGATCTCGTCGCTTTCCGCGGCGTTCTGCACGGAAACAACCGGGATGCCCAGGCTGTGAATGGCGGCGGCGGTGCCCCGGGTGGCGTACAGCATCAGCCCCAGGTCATGAAAGCGCTTGGCCAGGGAAATGATCTCCTGATAATCGTTTTCCTCCACGCTGATGAGCACGCCGGTTTTGCCCTTTTGATAGGGCGACGGCACCGAAAAGCCTGCCGCGGCCAGGCCCTTGAACAGGGCTTCCGGCAGGGTTTTCCCGATGCCCAGCACCTCGCCTGTGGATTTCATTTCCGGGCCCAGGATGGAGTTGGCGTCGTTGAGCTTTTCAAAGGAGAAGACCGGCACCTTCACCGCCACGTAGGGCGGTGTGCGGTACAGCCCGGTGCCGTAGCCCAAATCGCTGAGCTTCTCCCCCAGCATGACCCGGCTGGCCAGATCCACCATGGGCACCTTTGTCACCTTGCTGATATAGGGCACCGTGCGGGAAGCCCGGGGATTCACCTCGATCACGTACAGTTCGTTGTCGTAAATCAGGTACTGGATGTTCACCAGGCCCCGGGTGCCCAGGGCCACCGCCAGATCCCGGGAGCAGTCGCAGATTTTTTTGAGGAATATATCGTTCAGGTTGAAGGGCGGATACACGGCGATGGAATCACCGGAATGGACGCCGGCCCGCTCGATATGCTCCATGATGCCGGGGATCAGTACGTCCTGACCGTCGGAGATCACGTCCACTTCCAATTCGATGCCGGGCAGGTACTGGTCCACCAATACCGGGTTTTCGATGCCGCCGGAGAGGATCTTTTCCATGTAGGCCACGGTCTGCTCCCGGCTCCGGGAAATGGTCATATTCTGGCCGCCGATGACATAGGAGGGCCGAAGCAGCACGGGATAGCCCAGAGATCGGAAGAGCGTCGTGTAGGGAAAGAGTGTAGGTTGGGGGGGTGGG
>CAZQAM010000221.1:0-4226 GCA_964591355.1 uncultured Oscillospiraceae bacterium | reverse complement strand
CAGAAATTGATAGAGGAAGCAACCTTCGGTTGCCTGCCCGGGGCTGCCGCCCGCCCTACGCTGAAAACCATATCCACCGGATGGTTTTCCGGGCGCTTCGGGCCCCGGCGACGCACATGTCGCCGCCTGCGGAATAAAAATCGAAGGGCTGTGGCCCTTCGATGCATCCCGGGGTTTTGACAATCTGGGGAAATTTCATCTCCTGAGCTTTGGCAGGCGATTTCGGATACGTTACAAACAAACGGATTCCCGCCTGCCAGGCCGCGCGGTTTACCGCGCAGCCCGGGAGCGGTGGTATGCGCTAAAGTTTCTTGCTGCGATTGCCGCTTTTACGCGAAAAATGCTGCCCTCTTTGCTACTTTCTCGGGCTGCCGAGAAAGTAGGCCCCGGTCCGTTCCCTCGTTTTTTCGGAAACGCCCACGTCAATTGCCCGCCGTTTCCACACCCTCCGCTTCACGGAGGGTGCCGTTTTCCACCTGCAGGACGCAGGCCGGCCTGGCGCCGATGAAATCCCCCCGGTCCGTGCAGGTGAGCAGCGCCTGGGCCCGGCCGATCCGGGCAATGAGCCTGCGGCGGCGGTCGGGATCCAGTTCGCTGAGCACGTCGTCCAGCAGCAGCAGGGGCGGCTCTCCCTGGGCGGCTTCGAGCAGGTCAAAGGCCGCCAGCTTCATGGACAGGGCCGCCGTGCGCATCTGGCCCTGGGAGCCGAAGGCCTTCAGCGCTTCGCCGCTCAGGGTCAAATCGATATCGTCCCGATGCGGGCCGAAGCAGGTGGTCTGCCGCCGCAGGTCTTCCTCCCGGACCGACAAAAGGCCCTGCAGCATATCTTGTTCCGGGTCGGCGCTTTGGGCCAGGGCCCCGCTGTAGCGCATTTCGAAAGCCTCTTCCTCCCGGCCGCCGATATAGCGGTAGTGGATTTTCGCCCGCGCGTTGAGCTGCTCGCAGGTTTCCCGCCGCAGGCGCACCACCGGCGCGGCGGAGGCAGCCAGCTGCTCATCCCACACGGTCAGCTGCCGCAGATCCCCCTGCTTCAAAAGCATATTCCGCTGTTTCAGCGCATTCATATAATTTTGCAGGGCGTAAAAATACGCCCGCTGCTGCTGGGACAAAAGCATATCCAGAAACCGCCGGCGGGCCTGAGGCCCGTCCTTCACCAGCGCCAGATCCTCCGGCGAAAAAATGACGCAGGTGGCGTGGCCCATCAATTCTCCCATCCGGGGCACAGTTTTCCCGTTGACGTAGATCACTTTTTTCCTGCGGGCGTTTTCGAACAGACGCACGCCCACTTCATGGATGCCGTCCCGCCGTTCCACCGTCAGCTGCACCGCCGCCGTCTCCTGATCCTTCCGGATCATCTCCCGGTCGTTGGCGGTGCGGTGGCTTCTTCCGAGGCAGCACAGATGCACGGCTTCCAGCAGATTGGTCTTTCCCGCGCCGTTTTCTCCCACCAGCACCGTCACCCCCTCGGGAGGCGACAAAAGCACCTGGCGGTATCCCCGGAAATCCCGCAGGCGCAGCCCCGTGATCCGCACGGCCGTTCACTTCCTTTCCGCCCCAGTTTGCCATATCAAAAGCGGAATGTCAATATGTTTCACGTGAAACAGCCAGGCAGGCTCTCTGCCGGAAAAGACCCGGTTTGACCGCCGTTCTTTCCCGAATGCGCGCTTCCGCCGGCGGTTCCTTTGGCGCAAATTGCCGAACCGGGCATGGACGGCCCGGCCGGAGTATGATATAATCAGGCGGAAAAGGATCACCCTCCTTTGCGGGAAGCGGCGCCGTCCGCCGTTTTCCTGCTTTCGCACCGGGAAACAGAAGGAGCATTGCTATGGCCAATCAGGATCAGCAATCCCATGCTTTGACAAAATGGTTCGGGGAGAGAAAAACCGTCCGCCTGATGCTGCTGGCGGCCCTGCTGACGCTGGGCGTGATCCATATCCAGTGGATCGCGGCAGGCGCGCTGTTTTTATGGAAGGTCGCAAGCCCCCTGATCTGGGGCATGGCGCTGGCCTATATCCTGGAAATCGTGATCCGGAGGCTGGAAAGCCTGCTGTTCCCCCGGACAAAAAAGCAATGGCTGGCCCGCGGCAGGCGCGGCATCGCCATCCTGATCGCTTTGGCCGTCATGGCGTCCATCCTCGCGTTCATCCTCTTTACCGTCCTTCCCGGCCTGGCCGACGCCGTCACCCTGCTGGCCAAAGAGCTGCCCGTATATTTCCTGCAATTCAAGCAGTGGGCGCTGGACACGTTCCAGTCGGTGCCCTCCATCACGGAATCCGTTTCCGCGCTGGAATTTGACTGGCCCTCCATCCAGCAGCGGCTGATCAACTGGGCCGTGCAGGGCCTGGGAAGCCGGAGCTTCCTCTCTTCCACCGTGACGGTCATCAGCACCGTGGCCGGCCGGCTGACCGACGGGATGATCGCCCTGATCTTCGCCGTTTTCCTGCTGGGCAGCAAAAACCAATTGGCGCGCCAGGGAGAGAGGCTGCTGCGGGCTTTGCTGAACGATAAAAATGAAGCCCGGGTGCGGCACGTCCTGTCCACCGCCAACCGCTGCTTTTCCGGCTACATCATCGGCCAGACCCTGAACGGCATGATCCTGGGGGTGCTCACGTGGCTTGGCATGCGCATTTTCCGTATGCCCTACGCCCTGATGGTATCGGTGCTCATCGGCACCGCCAGCCTGATCCCCATCATCGGCGGCTATATCGGCGCGGCGCTGGGCACCTTCCTGGTGTTCACTGCGGCGCCGGAAACGGCGCTGTGGTTCCTTTTGTTTATCGCGGCGCTGCAGACCGTCACCGGCAACACCCTCTATCCCCGGCTCATGGGCTCTTCCGTGGGCATGCCCAGCCTGTGGGTGCTGGCGGCCGTCACTCTGGGCGGCGGCCTGGGCGGCATCCTGGGCATGCTGGCGGCTGTGCCCGTCACCGCCACGCTGTATGCCCTGATCCGGCAGTGGGTGCGCAAAAAGGAAAAAGAAAAGGCCGGCCCGGCTGTTTGAACCCATCATAGATTCTGTCCCGCATCTCTCATGGTTTCGCCGTTTTCGGAAATACTGCTGATCAGACAGGAAAAAGGAGGCGCCGCTCATGTATTTCGATCCCACCATGGTGCTGCTGCTCATCGGCCTTTTGCTGGGCCTGTGGGCGCAGGCAAAAGTCAAAAGCGCGTATGCAAAGTACAGCCAGGTCGTCACCGAGCAGCGGATCCCGGCAGCCCAGGCCGTGGAGGAGCTGCTGCGCCTGCAGGGGGCGGACGATATCGTCATTGCCCCCGTTGAAGGGGAGCTGACCGATCATTTCGACCCCCGGACCAATACGCTGCGCCTGTCCGCCGGCGTGTACGGCTCCGCCAGCGTGGCCGCCGTGGGCATCGCGGCCCACGAGGCCGGCCACGCCCTGCAAAAAAAGGAGAATTATCCCTTCCTGGCCCTGCGCACGGCGCTGGTGCCGGCAGTCAATATCGGCTCCAATATGGCCTGGCCCCTCTTTTTCCTGGGCATCCTTTTTTCCTGGCAGCCCCTGATGACGGCGGGCATCGTCTGCTTTGCCCTGGCGGTGCTCTTTTCCCTCATCACCCTGCCGGTGGAATTTGACGCCAGCCGCCGGGCCATGGCCATGCTGGCCGGCAGCGGATACCTGAACCAGGAGGAGGAGGCCGGGGTCAAAAAGGTGCTCACCGCGGCGGCCATGACCTACGTGGCCTCCTTTGTCAGCGCCCTGCTGCAATTGCTCCGGCTGATCCTGCTTTCCAACCGGAGGCGGCGGTAAAAAACTCCGGCCGGCATGAGGCCGCGGCCTGTGCACAAAAGGAGAAAAGCATGAAGGAACAACTTGACGCCATCCAAAAATACTATGATTCGGACCCGCAAAAGGAATGGGACCGGCTGAAAACCCGGCATCCCTTTGAAAAATACATCACCACCCACATCATGGACCGGTATTTGGCGCCGGGGGACGCCATCCTGGATATCGGCGGCGGCCCCGGGCACTACGCCATTCACTACGCCCGGCAGGGGCATCCCGTGACGCTGGTGGATCTGAGCGGGGAAAACGTACGGTTCGCCAAAAAGAAAGCCCGGCAGTACGGCGTGAAGATCGCCGCGCTGCAGGGAAACGCGCTGGATCTGTCCGCCTTCCCGGCGGAGAGCTTTGACGCGGTGTTCCTGATGGGCCCGCAGATCGGAAGAGCACACGTCTGAACTCCAGTCACCGCTCATTATCTCG
>CAZQAM010000220.1:0-4236 GCA_964591355.1 uncultured Oscillospiraceae bacterium | reverse complement strand
CCCCTGTGCGCTTTGCGCACAGGCAGCGCGGCAAAGCCGCGCTGCCCGGGAGCGGTGATCCGTCGATATGTTTCCCGTTATAACCTGCTGCATGGGTGTTCACAAAATCGCCTTCTCTGGTTCTCTCTTCGGCTGTGAAGAGAGAACGCCCCCGCTTCCCGTTTTATTACAAGGGCGATACCCGGGGCCTTCCTCCGTTTTCCCGGATCACCCGGTAAAAGCCGATCAGATTGCCGGGGCGGGTGCGCTGATAGGCGTCCAGCACGGCCTGGGCGTCCTTTAGTTCAAACCGCACCGACAGCCCGCAGCCCACCGCCACATCCCGGGGAGTGGATATCACCTGGGAGCGGATGCCCGCCCTGTTCAGCGCGCTGTCAAAGCGCATCACCTGCTGCCTGGAGCGAAAGGCGGCAATGCCGAATATTTCCTGCATGGTCATGCTTTACCTCCCTTCCTCATACATTGTATGGCGCGGAGCACCAGCAGGTGCCGCCGCGGGAAGGAGAACGCATGATCTATCTGGACAACGCGGCCACCAGCTATCCCAAGCCCCCGGAAGTGATCCAGGCCGTGCAGGACACGCTGGAGAATATCGGGGGCAATCCGGGCCGGGGCGGCCATGACGGGGCGGTAGCCGGCGGAAAAATCATGGAAAGCTGCCGGGAGGCGGCAGCGGAATACCTGGGCGCAGAGGGCCCGGAACAGGTGATCTTCTGCCTGAACTGCACGGACGCTCTGAACACCGCCATCCGGGGCGTGCTGCACGAAGGGGACGAGGTGCTGGTTTCCCACGCTGAGCACAACGCGGTGATGCGGCCCCTGATGGGCTATCACGACGCAGGCAAAATCACCGTGCGCATCCTGCCGCCAGACAAAGACGGCCTCCTTTCCCCGGACACCGTGCTTTCCGCCATCACAGGAAAAACGGCGCTGTGCGTTCTCTGCCACGCCAGCAATGTCACCGGCGTCCTCCAGCCCGCCAAGGACATTGCTTCAGCCTGCCACAGCCTGGGGGTGCCCCTGCTGCTGGACACCGCCCAGACCGCGGGCGTGGAGGATCTTTCCTCCGTGGACGCCGATATGATCGCCATGCCAGGGCACAAGGGATTGCTGGGCCCCATGGGCACAGGGCTTCTGTGCCTGCGAGGCGGCATCCTGCCCCGGCCCTTCCGGGAAGGCGGCACCGGGTCCCTTTCCGAAAGCCTGCGGCAGCCCGCCATGCTGCCGGACCGGCTGGAAAGCGGCACCGCCAATCTGCCGGGCATCGCGGGGCTTATGGCTGGCATCCGTTTCGTCAGCCGTCACGGCAGCGCCATCCGGGAATACGAGCAGGCGCTGACCCTGCGTCTGCGCAGCGGGCTTCAAAGCATCCCGGGCGTCACCGTTTACGGCGCCGACCGCGTGCCGTGTACGGGAGTGGTCAGCTTCAACGCAGGCAGCCTGGACAGCGGGGAAACGGCGGACCGGCTGAACCGGCGGCACTTTGCCCTGCGGGGCGGGCTGCACTGCGCGCCATCCATCCACGCGTGGCTGGGCACGACAGAGTCCGGCGCCGTCCGGGCCAGCCTGGGGCCCTTCAATACAGAAAAGGAAGTGGACGCGCTGCTGATGGCCGTTCAGGAAATCATGAAGGAATGAACGCATATTTTTCCTCCTTCCGGGCATACTGACGCCAAACGGAAGGAGGAATGATGATGTCCGAATCCCCCTTGCAGCGCCGGCTGTGGGATGCCTTTGCCGCTGAATCCGCCGCGTACATGAAATACACCTTCTTCGGCCAGGCCGCCCGCCGGGAAGGGCTGCATCAAATTGCCGACATTTTCGATGAAACGGCCAAGAACGAGGAAGCCCACGCCCGGCTCTGGTTTACCGCCCTGAACCAGCTGGCGGAAGGAAACCAGCCCGGCGACAGCCTGAAAAATCTCCGGGCCGCCGCTGACGGCGAGCACATGGAATGGACGAAGCAGTACCGGGAATGCGCCGAAGACGCAAAAAAAGCAGGCGATCAGCGCCTGCAGCGTCAGTTTGAGGGGGTAGCCGCGGTGGAAGCCTCCCATGAGGACCGCTTCCGCGCCCTGATCGGCCACCTGGAGGATGGCACCGTATTTTCCCGCCCGGCAGAGAATCCCACCTGGCGCTGCCGTTTCTGCGGGCATCTGCAATCCGGCGCCCAGGCGCCGAATATGTGCCCCGTCTGCGATCATCCCCAGGGATTTTACGAATTGAACGCCATGAATTACTGACAGGGAAAAACCTTATTGACCGAAACCATTGAACCAGGCCCTTTCCTCAAAGGGCTTTTTCTTTGGCGCCCGGAGCTCCTCCGCCGGCAGGCCCACCGGCAGGAAACACACCATTTCGTACCCTTCCGGTACGCCCAGGATCCGGGCCATCTGATCGCCGATCCGGTCGGTATCGGTGATATGTCCCTCGTACCAGCAGCTGGCATAGCCCAGGGAGTGGATGGCCAAAAGCATATTTTCAATGGCCGCCGCGTAATCCTGGGCGGCAAAGCAGCGGTCCCGGTAAGCGATCAGGCGCTGGGACATTACGCAGATCATAGCCGGGGCGCTTTCTCCCGCCGGCGGCGTGATCACGCTGTGCAATTTCCGCAAAAGACAAGGATCATCCACCACGATCAGGGACACCGTCTGCTTGTTGCAGCCGGAGGGCGCGGCCAGGCCGGCTTCCACAATGGCAGTCAGATGCTCCCGGGGCACCGGGTCCGGGCGGTATTTTCCCCGGTAGCTATGGCGGGTCAGGATCGTCTGCAGGGTTTCGTTCATCAGATTGCCCTCCTATTCCGCAGTTTCAGCCGAAGAAAACAAATTGTCCCGGGTGATATTCCGGAGCCATTTTTTGCTCCGGTAATGGCCGATCACCCACGGCCACTTCACGAATTCATCGGTGCACAGAAGGAAATACACCCAAAGGGGCGGCAGCTTCAATACCGCGGCGGCCAGGAACCCCAGGGGCACCGCGTAGGCCCACATATCGACGGTATCACAGATGAAGCCCCAGCGGCTGTCCCCTCCGGCCCGGAACACCCCGGCGATCAGGGAGGTATTCACCGCGGCGCCCATCACGTAATAGGAATTGATCAGGAGCATGGTCTTCAAATACCCTTTGCCCGTGTCCGTCAGATCGGCAAAGCGCAAAACGAATGGCATCGAAAGGAGCACCACGCCGCCGCCGATGAAGCCGAAAAGCACCGTCAGCCGCATCAGCTTTTTCGCCGTCTGGTCGGCCTCCTCCATCTGCCTGTTTCCAATCAGCTGCCCCAGCAGGATGCCGCCCGCGCTGGCCACGCCGAAGCACAGCACCGTGGCGAAATTCCGCACCAGGGAGACAAAGGAATTGGCCGCCACCATGTCGGATCCCAGGAACTGGCCGATGATCACCGAGTACATGGAAAAGCCCAGGCTCCACACCACGTCGTTCAGGGTGGCGGGCAGCGCCATTTTGAGAAAATCCCGGAACAGAAGCCGGTTCCTTTCAAAAATCAGAGAGGGTTTCACCTTCACATCCCGGCTTTTCCAGGAGACGATCCCTACCAGCAGCAATTCCACGCCCCGGGAAATGCTGGTGGCCAGGGCCACGCCGGCGGCGCCCATTTTCGGCGCGCCAAGCAAGCCGAAAATGAACACGGCGTTGAGCAGGATATTCAGGGAAAAAGCCACGGTGTTCAGCGCCGTGCTGACAGCCACCCTTCCCACGCTGCGCAGGGTGGCCAGATAGATTTCGGTCACGCCCCAGCACAGGTAGGCAAAAGCGATGTTGCGCAGATATTCCGCGCCGATCCGGATCAGCTCCTCATCCGGGGTAAAAACGCGCATCATCCCCCGGGGCACGGCAAACGCTGCCAGGGCAAATAGCGCGGACACCGCCAGGGAAAACCGCAGCGCAATGCCCTCCACCACGTGAATGGCCCGCAGATCGCCCTTGCCGAAGTACTGGGCGCTGAGCATGGTGACCCCGGTGCCCAGGCCGTAGAGCACCATAAAAAGGATGCTGGCATACTGCGCCGCCAGGGAAACGGCGGATATATGGCTCTGGCCCACGAAATTCAGCATCACCACGTCCGCCGAATTCACCAGGGCGCTGAGCAGGTTCTGCAGCACGATGGGCACCGTCAGCCTGCCCAGCGTCTGATAGGTACTGTTGTTGTTTCCGATGGATGCAGACACGTTCATTCCCCTTTCCCGGTAGATTATACGGGCCCCCGCGCCGCTTGTC
>CAZQAM010000219.1:0-4238 GCA_964591355.1 uncultured Oscillospiraceae bacterium | reverse complement strand
ACAGAGCCCGGGCCAGCAGGCCTTCCCCGGTGATTTCAAAGGATTTGCCCTTTCTGTCCTTCGCCCGGACCGTCACTAACACCGGCCGCACCACAAACCCCCGACGCCCCGGCACGCTGAGGCAGCCTTCGCTGCCCGCCTGTTCGCCTTCCACGGCAATGATTTCCGGGTTGATCAGCTCGATGAGCCCGTGATCGTCCTGCACGTCGATGACCACCACCCGCCGCAGGATCCCCACCTGCGGCGCCGCCAGGCCGACGCCCTCTGCCTTGTACATGGTTTCCGCCATATCCCGCAGAAGCAGCCACAGCCGAAGATCGAACTTCTGCATGGGCTTGCTGATCTTTCGCAGGTTTTCGTCTCCCAGCTTCAAAATCTTTCTGACCATATAATCCTCCTACGCCAAGGATGCGGGATTGATTTCCAGCAGCACCCTCGCCGGATATTCCATTTCCGATATTTCCTGAAACCGGGCCAACAGCTTCTCCGTATCCGGATGATTGAGCAGCTTCATCAGCACGTGGGCCCGGGCCCTGTCCTGAATGCGGTTGATGGGCGCCTCGTCGGCCCGGATAAACAGGATGCGACGAAAGAGCGGGGAAGAAGAAAACTCTTCCAGAATCCGCTGCCGGATCCCCTCGGCCACAGCCAGCGCGTCGGGCAGCTCCTTCGCTTCACAAAGAAAGCGCGCCATCATGGTGAACGGCGGATACAGATCCGCTCTCCGCCGCTCAAACTCCTTGCTGAAAAACGCGCGGTAATCCTGGACGGCCGCCCCGGCGATGGCGTAATGCTCCGGCTGATACGTCTGGATCACCACTTCCCCGGGCTGCTCCCCGCGCCCCGCCCGGCCCGCCACCTGCACAAGCAATTGGAAGGTTCTTTCCGCGGAGCGGTAATCCGGGAAATTCAGCGTCAGATCGGCCATCACCGCTCCCACCAGCGTCACCTGGGGAAAATCCAGGCCCTTGGCAATCATCTGCGTCCCCAGCAGAATCTGCGCCTGGCCGGCCCGGAAACGGTTCACCAGATCAAAATGCGCGTTTTTCCCCGCTATGGTGTCCAGATCCATCCGGATCACCCCCGCGCCGGGAAAAAGGCGGTTCAGCTCCTCCTCCACTTTTTGCGTGCCGGCCCCCATGGCCTTGATATAGGGGCTGGAACAGGCGGGGCAGGTTTTCGGCAGGGGCCTGACCGCGCCGCAGTAATGGCAGCGCAGAGTATGATCGACGCTGTGATACGTCATGGAGACGTCACATCGCTCACAGCGGATGGTTTCGCCGCATTTCCGGCACACCACCGAGCTGGCATAGCCCCTGCGGTTGATGAACAGCATGGCCTGCTGGCCTTTGGCAATGCACTCCTCCAGTTTTTGCTGAAGCAAAACAGAAAACATGCCGTGATTGCCCAGGCGCAGCTCCCTGCGCATATCCACCACATGCACGCGGGGCAGCGGCCGGTCCTGCACCCGATGGGGCATTTCCATGAGGATATAATCCCCCCGCCGGGCCATGGCATAGGAATACACGCTGGGAGTGGCGCTGGCCAGCACCGCTACCGCGCCCTCCCTTTTCGCCCTGGAGATGGCCACCTCCCTGGCGTCGTACTGAGGAAAGCGATCGGACAGATAGGTCTGTTCGTGCTCTTCATCCACGATCACAGCCCCCAGGTTTTCCACCGGCGCGAACACCGCCGACCGGGCGCCGATGACGATGCGGGCATATCCCAGGCGGATGCGCCGCCACTCGTCGAATCTCTCTCCCGGCGACAGGCGGGAATGCAGCACTGCCATGGTGTTCCCGAAGCGGGAACGGAACCACTGGATCATTTGCGGGGTCAGGATGATTTCGGGCACCAGGATAATGGCGCCTTTGCCCATTTTCAGCGTTTCCCTGACCAGACGGATATAGACCTCCGTTTTCCCCGAGCCCGTGACGCCGTGCAGCAGGAACGGTTTTTGAGGCTTCTTCAGCGCGGGAATCAGTTCGCCAAGGGCTTCCTTTTGCTCCGCGGTCAATTCAGGATCCGGAATATCTTCCGTGCGCCCGTAATACGGCGAACGGAGGCTTTCCCGGAGAAAGACCTCCGCCATCTCACGATCCACCAAATACTCAAGGGGCTGCCGCACCTCCCGGATCATGTCCCGCAGTTCTTCCAGGGGATGGGCCTGCCCATCTGAAAGCAGGGTGATAAGCAGCTGCCGCCGTTTGGCGTTCTTCTGGCTCTGGATAGCTTCGTCGATCCGGTCCTGCGGAATGAGAAGCCGAACGTATTCCTCGGTTTTTACCTTGACGCGGCCCCCCCGCATTTCCGCGGGCAGCATCAGCCTGATGGCTTCGCAAAGGGGGCAATGCGCCTTATCTTTGATTTCCCGGGCCAAATCCATCAGGGGAGGCAGCAGGGCCGGATAATCCTCCAGCGGCGAAATGACCTCCTTGATCCTGCTCTCCTCATAATCCGCCTGCTCCTTGAGGCGGATCACGAAGCCTTCCTTCTCCCGGGGCCCGAAGGGAATCCTCACCCGCATGCCGGTCTGCAGCGCCATACCCTCCGGAACGCGGTAGGTAAATACGCGGTCCACCTGCTCGGATGCGATATCCACGATGATTTCCGCGTACACGCGCTTTTCCTCCTCAGTCTTTGCGCAGCTTCAGTGCCCGGCTGATCAGTTCGTCCGCCACCTGGGATTTGGGCAGGCAGGGCAGGGTTTCCATGCCTTCCCGGGTCACAAAGGTGACGATATTGGTATCCACATCGAACCCGGCGCCGGGGGCGGTCACGTCATTGGCGACGATCATATCCAGGTTCTTCTTTTTCAGTTTGCCCTGGGCGTTTTCCAGCACATCGTCGGTTTCCGCCGCGAAGCCGATCAGAATCTGCCCCGGCTTTTTCTTTTTCCCCACCGCCGCAGCCACATCCACCGTCTGGCGGAAGGTCATGGTCAGGGTTTCCCCAGCCTTTTTCTTGATCTTCTGCTCCGCCGTTTCCATCGGCGCAAAATCAGCGGGCGCCGCGGCCTGGATCACGATATCCGCTTCGCCGCACAGCGCCATCATCGCATCACAGAGATCCTTTGTGGACAGGATATCCACTTTCCTGACCCCTTCCGGCGCAGACAGATGCACCGGACCCGACACCAGGGTAACCTGAGCGCCCCGCCGCTGCGCCGCGGCGGCGATGGCATAGCCCATCTTGCCGCTGGAGCGGTTGGTGATATAGCGCACGGGATCCACGTTTTCCCGGGTGGGCCCGGCGGTCACCAGCACGCGCAGGCCTTCCAGATCCCAAATGGGGTTCAGGATTTGCTCGGCGGCCCGGAAAATCTCTTCCGGCTCGCTCATGCGGCCCATGCCGGTATCACCGCAGGCCAGATAGCCGCCCTCCGGGCCCACAAAATGCACACCCCGGCCTTTCAGCGTTTCCACGTTCCGCCGGGTGGCCGCATTTTCCCACATGCCGGTATTCATGGCCGGCGCCGCCAGGACCGGCGCTTTCGTGGCCAAAACAGTGGTGGAAAGCATATCATCGGCGATGCCGCAGGCCATTTTGGCCAGGATATTGGCAGTGGCCGGAGCAATGACGAAAAGATCCGCCCGCCTGGCCAGGGCCACATGCTCCACTTCCCAGGTTTCGGGCCGGGCGAAGGTATCGGTGACGGCGGGATGATTGGAGAGGGTTTCAAAGGTCAGAGGCGAAACAAACTGGCAGGCGTTCTTCGTCAGGATGACATACACCTGCGCGCCGGCCTTCCTAAAGCGGGAGCACAATTCGCACGCCTTGTAGGCCGCGATCCCGCCGGTAACTCCCAGCACAATCTGTTTTCCTTCCAGGCTCATGGTTTTATCAGACCTCTTCATCTTCCAGGTTGCGGTGATAGGAAAGCAGCCCGCGGTTGATTTCGTCCACGGCAATGGATACCGGCTTCTTGTCCTTGGGATCGATCAGGGGCTGGGCGCCGCCCACCAGTTCCCGGGCGCGTTTGGCCGATTCCACCACCAGGGTATAGCGGCAGTCCACTTTTTCACACAGTTCGTCGATGGCAGGCTTGTTGACAGGCATTGCTTCTTCCTCCTCTATCATTCAACCACGGGAAAATACCGGGTTGTACGCTGTTTCTCCGCCGCGATGATGCTGGACACCTGATTGAAGGCCAATTCCAGATCATCATTCACCACGGCATACTGATACAGATGCATCTGCAGATCGGAAGAGCACACGTCTGAACTCCAGTCACCGCT
>CAZQAM010000218.1:0-4295 GCA_964591355.1 uncultured Oscillospiraceae bacterium | reverse complement strand
ATTATTTTTCCTCCGGTCCTTCGATCCATTGGCGCTGATCGCTTTCCCAGGTGCGCTGGCTGATGATGTAGCGGGGGCGGCGCTTGGTTTCCAGATACGCCTTCCCCACATACTGGCCGATGATGCCCAGGCTGATCAACTGGATCCCCCCCAGCAGGCACACCACGCAGATGGTGGAGGCCCAGCCCGCCACGGTGTGCCCCAGGATGGCCTCGATCACCGCCCAGAGGGCAATGATCAGCCCGGCCACGCTGACCACGGCGCCAAACCCCGTGATCATGGTCAGGGGCTTCACGGACAGGGAGGTGATGCCGTTAAAGGCCAGGGCCAGCATTTTTTTCAGGGGATAGTGACTCTCCCCGGCCAGGCGCTCCGCCCGCTCGTAATACACGCTGGCGCTTTTGAAGCCCACCAGGGGCACCATGCCGCGCAGGAAAATATTGACCTCTTCAAAATCTGCAAAATGCTGCAGCACCCGGCTACTGATGAGCCGGTAATCCGCGTGGTTAAACACCACCTCGGCCCCGAGCCGGTTCATCAGTTTATAAAAGGCTTCGGCGGTGAAGCGCTTGAAAAAGCTGTCGGTATCCCGCCGGGAGCGCACGCCGTACACCACTTCGCAGCCCTTCCGGTATTCTTCCACCATCTGGTCCATGGCGTCGATGTCATCCTGGCCGTCGCAGTCGATGGAAATGGTGATGTCGCACTGGTTCCGGGCCTCCATGAGCCCCGCCAGCACGGCATTTTGATGCCCCCGGTTCCGGCTCTGGCAGATGCCGAGATAATGCGGATCCTGCTTCGCCAGAGCACAGATGATCTCCCAGGTCCTGTCCCGGGAGCCGTCGTTGACGAACAGCACCCGGCTGGACGCGCTGATTCTGCCTTTTTCCGAAAGCGAAGTAAGCTTTTTCAGGAACATGGGCGCCGTGATGGGCAGCACCGCCTCCTCGTTGTAACAGGGGATGACAATCCACAAAATCGGCCTGGCCTGCATGGGCATTCTCCTTTACCAAAACAAACGCTTGCCCGGGTGATCGTTTTTTTCATTATACAGGTTTTTTCTTTTCCCTTCAAGGGCGGCCCGTTTTCCCGGGCCTGAACTGCCAGAAGGCCACCGCCGCTGCCGCCGCCACATTCAAGGAATCAATGCCCGGCGCCATGGGGATCTTCACAATCTCATCGCAGGCGTCCAGGATTTCTCCGGTGAGGCCGGTATCCTCCGTGCCCAGGCACAGCGCCAGCCTGTCCGCCCCGGAAAGCGCCGGATCATCCAGGGAGCGGCTTTGCTCCCGCAGCGCCATGCCCAGCACCCGGAAGCCGTTCTCCTTCAAAAGCGCCATCATTCCGGATGTTTCCATCCGGGCCCAGGGCAGGCGGAACACCGCGCCCATGCACACCCGCACCGCCCGCCGGTGCCAGGGATCTGAGCAGGTGGGCGTCAAAAGGATAGCGTCAGTGCCCAGCGCCGCTGCGGAGCGGAAAATGGCGCCCACGTTGGAGGGCTCCGTGATCCCCTCCAGCACCGCCACCCGCCGGGCGGAGGAAAGGATCTCCGCCGCCTCCCGGGGCCGGGGCCTGCGCAGGGCGCACAGCACCCAGGCCCGCTGCAGCCGAAACCCCGTCAGGGCGGAGAGCACCTCATCCTCCGCCGTGTACACGGGGATATCCCCGCACCGGGCGATGATCTCCGCGCCCAAGCCTTCAATGAACTTCCGCCGCATCAGCAGCGATACGGGCTCCAGCCCCGCCTCCAGGGCGGAGAGCACCACCTTGGGGCCTTCGGCGATGACGATGCCCTTTTCCGGATGCTGCCGGCTGATCAACTGCTGATCGGTCAAATGATAATACAGGCCCTCCCCGGGGCCGGTGAGGCTGCTGATTTCCATGATGGCCATGTTTGTTCCTCCGGGAAAATTCCTCCTCCCTATTTTATCACGAAACGCCGTCCGCATCAATCTTTGCAGGGCCTCTGTGCCGGGCCCTTGCGAAACGGCCGGATTCACGGTATAATACAGGCAGAGCCTTACAATATGAACCCCCGCGGAAAGGAGCAGCGGTATGAACGTACTGGATCGTTTTTTATCGTACATCGCCCTGGATACCACCAGCCGGGAGGACAGCGAAAGCTGCCCCTCCACCCCGGAGCAATGGGCCCTGGCCCGGCTTCTGGAAAAGGAAATGCGGGATCTGGGCATGACGGATGTGCGCCTGGATGAGAGCGCCTATGTATACGGCTTCATTCCCGGCAATGATCCTGCCCTGCCCGCCATCGGCCTCATCGCCCATATGGACACTTCCGACGCCGTGCCCGGCGGCCCGGTAAAGCCCCGGGTGATCCACTATACCGGCGGCGACATTTTGTTGAACGCCAAACAGGCCATCGTCATGCGGGAAAAGGATTTTGAATGCCTGCAGGGCGACCGGGGCAAGGATCTCATCGTCACCGACGGAACCACCCTGCTGGGCGCCGACGACAAGGCCGGCGCAGCCGAAATCATGGCCTTCTGCGAATACACCCTGACCCACCCCGAACTCCGCCACGGAAAGATCTGCGTGGGCTTCACCCCTGACGAGGAAATCGGCCGGGGCGCAGACCGCTTTGATGTGGCGGCTTTCGGCGCGGATTTTGCCTATACCGTGGACGGCGGCGCGGTGAACGAAATCGAGTACGAAAACTTCAACGCGGCTTCGGCCCTGGTGGAGGTGCACGGCTTTTCCATCCATCCCGGCAGCGCGAAAAACAAAATGCGCAACGCCGCCCGCATGGCCATGGAATTCCACGGTATGCTGCCCCCCAGCGAAATCCCCGAATGCACGGAAGGATACGAGGGTTTTTATCACCTGTGCGAAATTCAGGGCGAGGAACAGCAGGCATGCCTCAAATACATCATCCGGGATCATGACCGGGAAAAGTTCGAGGCCCGGAAGCGGCGGATGGAGAAAATCGCCGCCTACCTGAACGAAAAATACGGCCCGGGCTCCTTTGACCTGACCCTTCGGGACAGCTATTACAACATGAAAGAAAAGGTGCAGGAAAAGCCGGAAGTCATCCAACGGGCCTTTGAAGCCATCCGGCAATGCGGCATGACGCCCCGGGCCATGCCCATCCGGGGCGGCACCGACGGGGCGCGGCTGTCCTACATGGGCCTCACCTGCCCCAATCTGGGCACCGGCGGCCGCAACTGCCACGGTATCTTCGAGTATGCCGTGGTGCAGGACATGGAAACCATGGTGGAGATCCTGAAAAAACTGGTGCTGGCGAACTGAGCGCCGCCTCCCGCGGCATGTTTCCATCATGAAGCACTCCTGCAGAACCGACGGAAGATGAAAGGAAAGGTGGATTATGCAGTATCGTACCCTGGGAAAAACGGGCATGAATGTATCCGCCGTAGGCTACGGCGGTATTGTCTCAGCGGGGAATTACGCAGGGAATGCCTATCCCGCCGACAACCAGCAGGGCTCCGACCGGTATGTGGCCTGGGCCATTGACCAGGGCGTGAATTACTTCGATGTGGCTCCCTCCTACGGCAATGCCCAGGAGCAGCTGGGCAATTCGCTGAAGGCGCGCCGTTCGAAGGTGTATCTCGCCTGCAAAACGGCGCAGCGCGCCCTGCAAAAAGCGGAAGAGGAGCTGAAAGAATCCCTTCGGCTGCTGCATACGGATTGGTTTGACAATTATCAGCTGCACGGCATTTCCTCCATGGAGGAAGTCGACATTGCTTTCGGCCCCGGCGGCGTGATGGAAATGGTGCGCACCCTGAAAGAAAAGGGCATTGCCGCCCACGTGGGCTTCACCGCCCACAGCGAGAACGCCGCCCTGCGCATGCTGGAATTATACGATTTTGATACGGTGCTCTTTCCCTTCAACTGGCACATGCATATGGCCCACGGCATGGGCCAGAGGCTGCTGGCCGCCGCCAGACAGCGCGGGATGGGCGTGCTGTGCATGAAATCCATGATCGACCGCGCCTGGGATCCGGGAGAAAGAGATACCTCCCGCTATCCCAAGTCCTGGTGCCGGCCCTTCGATACGGAGAATGAAAAAGAGCTGCTGATCGCCGCGGTGAAATACGCCCTTTCCCTGGGCGTGGATATCATCATTCCGCCGGGGAACTTCGATCATTTCAGCTTCGGCGTCCGCCATATCGACGAAATGCTCGCCAACCCCCTGAACGACAGCGACCTCGCCCTGCTCCGCAGCCGCCTGGCATCCGTTCAGGACCGCCCGTTCTTCAAAATTTGAGATAGACGAAAGATCGGAAGAGCACACGTCTGAACTCCAGTCACCGCTCATT
>CAZQAM010000217.1:0-4300 GCA_964591355.1 uncultured Oscillospiraceae bacterium | reverse complement strand
ACTGGAAGGGCCATCTGACCCCCGGGGCCGATTACCTGCACATCACCACCAACAACACCATTTACGGCACCCATTTTGTGGAGCTGCCCGAAAGCGAAGCGCCGCTGGTGGCGGATATGAGCAGCAATATCCTGGGCGAAGTGTACGACGTGAACAGATTTGGCGTCATTTATGCCGGCGCCCAGAAGAATATCGGCCCTGCCGGCCTGTGCGTGCTCATCGTGCGCCGGGATCTTCTGGGCAAGGCGCAGCCCATCTGCCCCAAGGTGTACAACTGGGCCACCCAGGCGGACAGCGAAAGCATGCTCAATACCCCCAACACCTTTGCCATTTACGTGGCCGGGCTGTGCATGGCATGGCTGCAGGAGCAGGGCGGCGTGGAGGCCATTGCCGAAATCAATAAGAAGAAGGCCGCCATGCTCTACGATTTCCTGGACGGCAGCAAACTGTTCAAGGGCACGGCGCAGAAGGAATTCCGCTCCGTGATGAACGTCACCTTCGTTACCGGCGACAAGGACCGGGACGCCGCTTTCGTCAAGTTCGCCGCGTCGAAGGGCCTGGTCAATGTAAAGGGCCACAGGGTGGTAGGCGGCATGCGCGCCAGCATCTACAACGCCATGCCCGTGGAAGGCGTGCAGGCGCTGATTGACGCCATGAAGGCCTTCGAAATGCAGGCATGAGGGATGGGCTCAGGCAGTTGTCTCCTGCCGGGCCCCCTGAATATCGAGGAGGAATCAGCATGTTCAAGATCCAGACGCTCAACAGCATTTCGCCTGTCATTCACGAGGCGCTGTCGGCGGATATGTACACCGTGTCCGATCAGGAGCCCACGCCGGACGCCATCCTGGTGCGGTCTGCCGCCATGCACGATATGGAATTGCCCCCCTCCCTGCTGGCCATCGCCCGGGCAGGCGCCGGGGTCAACAACATTCCCATCGACAAGTGCTCCCGGCAGGGCATTGTGGTTTTCAATACCCCCGGCGCCAACGCCAACGCCGTGGCGGAACTGGTGATGGCCGGCTTGCTGATGGCCAGCCGGGATATCGCCGGCGGCATCCAGTGGGTGAAGGAAAACAAGGATGAAAAAGAAATCGCCAAGCTGATGGAAAAGAAAAAATCCCAGTTCGCGGGCCCCGAACTCCGGGGCAAGAAGCTGGCGGTGGTGGGCCTGGGCGCCGTGGGCGCGCTGGTAGCCAACGCGGCGGCCAATGGTTTCGGCATGGAGGTGGTGGGGTACGACCCCTATATTTCCGTGGCTCACGCCTGGAGCCTGTCCCGGGCCATCCGCCACGCCGATACCGTGGAAGACGCCCTGCGGGACGCCGATTACGTTTCCATCCATGTGCCGCTGCTGGACAGCACCCGGAACATGATCAACGAAGCCTTCCTCCGGGGGCTCAAGCCCGGCGTGCGGGTGCTGAATTTCTCCCGGGGCGAATTGGCCGATCCCGAGGCCGTCAAAGCCGCCATCGCCGAAGGCATCCTGGCTTTCTATGTCACCGATTTTGCTTCTCCCGCCCTGGCGGATACGCCTCATGTGGTCTGCCTGCCGCATCTGGGCGCCTCCACCCCGGAAAGCGAGGAGCGCTGCGCCGAAATGGCGGCTCAGGAACTCAGGGATTACCTGGAAAAAGGCGTGATCCGCAACAGCGTGAACCTGCCTGAGGTTTCCCTGGGGGCGCCGGAAGGCAGCCGCATCCTTCTGATCCACAAAAACCTGCCCGGCATCGTCAGCAACGTATCCACCCTGGTGTCCGGCCGGGGCATCAACATCCAGTACATGCTCAACAAGAGTCGCGGCGATATGGCCGTGACGGTGCTGGAACTGTCCCAGCTGCCGGATGAAACGCTGCTGGCCGCCCTGAGCAAACTGAACAATGTGGTCCGGGTGCGCCTGGTGCACAAATAATACAGGGCGCATGAGCCATTTTCCGCTTGACAGAAATCGGCAAAACGGCTTACAATAATTAAACAGCAGAGGCGCTGCGGAAATCTGCAGCGCCTTTCTCCTTTTCAGATTGCGAGGGATCTCAATGAATCCGCAGGAGACATTCGGCAGCCTGGTATTCAACGATGCGGTGATGCGGCAGCGCCTGCCCAAGGAAACCTACCGCGCCCTGCATAAGACCATGGTGGAGGGAACGCCTCTGGATCCCAGCGTGGCCAGCGTGGTGGCCAACACCATGAAGGACTGGGCCATCGAAAAGGGCGCCACCCATTTCACCCACTGGTTCCAGCCCATGACGGGGATCACCGCCGAAAAGCACGATTCCTTTCTTTCGCCCATTGAAGGCGGGGGCGCCATCATGGAATTCCGGGGCAAAGAGCTGGTGAAGGGCGAATCGGACGCCTCCTCCTTCCCCTCCGGCGGGCTGCGGGCCACCTTTGAAGCCCGGGGCTATACCGCCTGGGATCCCACCAGTTATGCCTTCATCAAGGATCAGACCCTGTGCATTCCCACGGCGTTTTGCAGCTATGGCGGCCATGCCCTGGACAAAAAGACCCCCCTGCTGCGCTCCATCGACGCGCTGAACCGCCAGGCGCTGCGCATATTGAAGCTGTTCGGCCATCACGAGGTGAAGCGGGTGAACCCCACCGTGGGGCCCGAGCAGGAGTATTTCCTCATTGACAAGGATCTGTTTGACCGGCGGCGGGATCTCATCTATACCGGCCGCACGCTTTTCGGCGCCAGGCCGCCCAAGGGCCAGGAGCTGGATGATCATTATTACGGCAGCATCAAGCCCCGGGTGGCCGCGTTCATGCGGGAAGTGGACGAGGAATTGTGGAAGCTGGGCGTGCCGGCCAAAACGGAGCACAACGAGGTGGCTCCCTGTCAGCATGAACTTGCGCCCATTTTCTCCACCGCCAATATCGCCACCGATCACAACCAATTGACCATGGAGATCCTCAAAAAGGTGGCGGGGCGCCATGGCTTTGCCTGCCTGCTCCATGAAAAGCCCTTTGCCGGGGTCAATGGCTCGGGCAAGCACAACAACTGGAGCATGGCCACCGATACCGGGCTGAACCTGCTGGAGCCGGGGGAGACCCCTGCTGAAAACGCGCAGTTCCTTCTGTTCCTGGTGGCGGTGATCCGGGCGGTGGATCTGCATCAGGATCTGCTGCGCATCGCCATCGCTTCCGCCGGCAATGACCACCGCCTGGGGGCCAACGAAGCGCCGCCGGCTATTGTTTCCATGTTCCTGGGGGAAGAACTGCAGTCCATCCTGGACGCCATTGAGAACCACCGGGCCTATGTGGCCGGCGACCGCACCGCCATGAACATCGGCGTTACCGCCCTGCCCCGGATCCCCCGGGACACCACCGACCGCAACCGCACGTCGCCCATCGCTTTCACCGGCAACAAGTTCGAGTTCCGCATGCCGGGCTCCGCCATGTCCGTTGCCGACGTCAACACCACCATCAACACCATCGTGGCCGATACCCTCATGGGCTTTGCCGACCGGCTGGAGGCGGCCCAGGATCTCAGGGCCGAGGTGGAGCAGATCGTGGTGGACACCATCACCAACCACAAGCGCATCATTTTCAACGGCAACAATTATGCGCCCGCCTGGCGGGAGGAAGCCAATGAACGGGGGCTAATGGATTTGCCTGCCACGCCGGACGCGCTGCCCTGCCTGATCACAAAAGAGAATATCGATCTTTTTGAAAGGCAAAGGGTGTACAGCGGCGAGGAATTGCGCAGCCGGTATGAGATCCTGCTGGAAAACTACTGCAAGGTGATTGCCATCGAGGCCCACGCCATGCTGGATATCCTGCATAAGGAGATCCTGCCCGCCGTGATCCGCTTCTCCGGCGATATGGCCCGGGCGGCGCTGCAAAAGCGCAGTTTGATGCCCGATACGCAGGGGCTTGCGGAAGAAAAGCTGGTGAAGCGCCTCACCGTCCTGATCAATGGCCTCGACGCCGCTGCAAACGCTTTGGCGGACAGCCTTTCCGCCCTGGAGGAAACAGGGGATCCTCTTTTGAAGGCCCGGCACTGCCGGGATCAGATCTTCCGCCGCATGCAGGAAGCCCGGGCCCTGGCGGACGAGGCGGAAGGCCTGGTGGACCGGGACGCCTGGCCCTTCCCGGGATACGGCGAACTGCTGACCACGAAGTAATCCTGGAACCGCACGAGGGACGGGGGATGGACGGGGCGTTCTCTCTTCGAAGCCGAAGAGAGAACCAGAGAAGGCGGCATTGTGGACGCTCACGCAGCGAATTTTAACGAGAAACATCGACACGCCGCCGCTCCCGGGCAGCGCGGCAAAACCGCGCGGCCTGTGCGCAAAGCGCACAG
>CAZQAM010000216.1:0-4313 GCA_964591355.1 uncultured Oscillospiraceae bacterium | reverse complement strand
GGACAAAAAATCCATCCCGAATCTTTCAATTTTTTAGACGAGAAATAGTATAAGATAACTCCATCAGAAATATTAAATTAAAAAATCCCGCCTTTCTCGGAAGGGGGTCTGGAGGGAACCGCTCTTTGGGCCTCAAAGAGCGGTTCCCCCCAGAAAAAATTATAAATCCTTTATTCCTCCCACCCGCGCTCATAGGGCACGTCGGCGTCGGGATCGAAGGCCTCGGGGCGTAGGGAGGCCCTGCCTTCCTTCAAAGCGGCGATTTCTTCCCGGGTCATGGCGGTGCCGGTGCCCTGGCAGGCGTAGCAGCGGTACAGGCATTCGGGGCAGACGCAGGCGTTGTCCCTTTCGGAATGGATCATCCAGGTTTCCGTTTCACACCGGGGGCAATGGCAGCGCATGGAAAGCACCTCGATTCGTTTGCTTGGGGAATACTATACCACTTGATGAACAAATTGTAAAACCTGCGGCGTCAAATCGCACGGCGTTTGCCTTTTTTTTATGCTTGGGCTATAATAAAAAAAGAATTTACGGCCCGGAGGAAAGGGTATGCTGGCGATTCTGTATTGGCTTTGTTTCACGGCGGGCGGCGTGGCCGCGGTGCGCTTCCTGCTGCCGGAAAAATCAATCGCCGTCAGGGCGTGGCTGGGAGCGGCCCTGGGGATCGTGCTGATGATGTGGCTGCCGGCCCTGTGCGCCTTTTTCCTGGATTTTACGGTGGCGGCCCATGGAGCGGCGCTTTTGCCCCTGGCCGCGCTGATTTTTCTCACATATCTTTTCCGCTCAGATAAACCCGCGGCCCGCTGGACGAAGGACGACGCCCGGCTGCTCCGGCTGCTTCTGTGCGTAGCGCTGCCGCTGACTTTGGTCGGCGCTTACCTGCAGTGGACCCATAACCTGATGCCCGCACCGGACGGCTCTTTGCACGTGGGCCAGAGCACGTACGGCGATCTGCCGCTGCATCTGTCCATCATCTCGGGGCAGCGGAACGCCGCTTTCCCGCCGGAGTATACGATCCTGCCGGGAGCAAGGCTTTCCTATCCCTTCCTGGCGGATACCCTGTCCACCTCCTTTATGCTGCTGGGCTTTTCCCTGCGCGCCGCCGTGCTCTTTCCCGGCATCCTCATGACGGCGCTCACCTTTTCCGGCTATGTGCTTCTGGCGGCCCGCATGGCCGATACGCGGAAGGGCGCGGCACTGGCCTGCCTGTTCTTTTTCCTCAACGGCGGGCTGGGATTCTGGTATATGATGGATATGCAGGGCGCAGTGCTTGGAAGCTACGGAAGCAACGAACTGCAGAGCGTGAAGGGACTATGGCAGCGGATTCAATTGGTGCTGAACGGCTGGTACCAGACCCCCGCCAACCATGCGGAATTCACCACCTATAATCTGCGATGGAGCAATGTGATCGCGGATATGATGGTGCCCCAGCGCACCACCCTGGCCGGCTGGTGCCTCACGATCCCCTGCATGTATCTGCTCTACGACGCCCTGCGGCCTCAAACGCTCCCTGGCATGGAGCAGGCGCTGCCGGAGAGGAAAACGGCTCCGAGACAGATGATTCTGCTGGGCCTGTGGGCCGGGATGCTGCCCATGGTGAATACCCACTGTTTCCTGGCGCTGGGGCTGATGAGCCTGGGCTGGATGCTTTATGATCTGATCCGGCGCAGGAAGCAATTCTTGAAGGCCCTGATTTTCTGGGCGGTTTACGGGCTGCCGGCGGTGCTCCTTGCCGCGCCCCAGCTGTTCACCTGGACCTTCCGCCAGTCCGTGGGCAACGGACAGTTCCTTCAGTTCCAGTTCAACTGGGTCAACGGTGAAATGGGTATGCTGGACGGGTATCTGTGGTTCTATATCAAGAACATCGGCCTGCCCTTCCTTTTGATCCTGATCGCGCTGCTGGAAAAAAATGAAAAGCGGCGCTTTCTGGCCGCCGGCGCATTCATGATTTTTCTTCCCGCGGAATTCATCCGGTTTCAGCCCAACGCCTATGACAACAACAAGCTGTTTTATATCTGGTACATGCTCTGCGCGGTGATCGCCGCGGATTACGGGCTGGAGCTGCTTTGGAGGCTGAAAGGCCTGCGGGCCCGGTATGCCATTGCCGTGCTGGCGGCCGTCTGCTGCTTCTTTACGGGGACCCTGGCGGTGGCCCGGGAGGCGGTCAGCGATTACGAAATGTTTTCCCGGGCCGACGTGGAGGCCGCGAAGGCGCTGGAAAGCCTGCCGGAGGATAGCCTGTTCCTCACGGGGGATCAGCACATCAATTTCGTCAGCAGCCTGGCGGGGAAAAGGATCGTCTGCGGTCCCGACCTGTGGCTGTATTATCACGGATTCGGAAGCGAAACGGGGGAAAGGCACCGGGATGTGCGGCGGTTCTATGAGGATCCCAAGAACAGCCGGGACGTGCTGGAAAAGTACGGGGTGGACTATATCCTGCTCTCCTCCCACGAGATGAACAATTACGATGTGGATACCGAAGCGCTGGCAGAAAATTACGTGCCTGTTTATGATGCGGACGGCATCCGGATCTACGCGGTCCACGGGAACGGCGCAGAGGAGGAATGAGCATGGTCCGGCGGTTTTTGCAGTATTCTTTGGAGCACAACAGGCCTGTGAAAGTGCTGTTTGCCGATACCATGAAATACAGGAACATCACCGTGATCCTGCTGGAGGGAGACAGGGTTTCCTTTCTCACCGCCGGGCGCAAAACGCCTCTGACCACGGAAATCGGCAATATCCTGTCGGCTTCCTACGCCCGGGGGGATGACGGGGACACGCTGAAATATGCCCGGACAGAGGGGGAGGACAGGCCGTGAAAAAGAATGCGAGAATGGGGGAAATCCTGCGCTTTGCCCTGACGGGGGGCGTCTGTTTTCTGGTGGAGTTCGTATTCCTGGTGCTTTTCCGGGACAAAGCAGGGCTGGATACGCTCATCGCCGTGCCCATCGCTTTCCTGATCTCGGTGGCCCTCAATTATCTGCTGTGCGTGCTCTGGGTGTTCGATGGGGCAAAGGAACAGGGAAACGCCGCCCGGATGGGCTTTCTGATCACCAGCGTGATGGGGCTGCTGCTCAATGAAGGATTGATGTATCTGTTCCGGCTTTTGTGGGGGGAAGATCATCTGATCCTGACGGTGACGGGCTTTTCGGTGACCATGTACATGGTCAGCAAGGCGCTTTCCACCCTGATCGTGATGATCTGGAATTACTTCACCAAGCGGGCCATCCTGAAAAAAGGCTGGCTTCAAAATAAGAATTGATTGGCAGCCGGAGGGCTGGACAAATGGAAAGATTTTGTGTATAATAAGCGCATCAATCGGAAAGTATGCGAAGGAGGATGGAAATATGGCTCTGGTTACTTCCAAAGAAATGTTCAAAAAGGCTTATGAAGGCGGCTATGCCATCGGCGCGTTCAACGTGAACAATATGGAAATCGTGCAGGGCATCACCGAAGCGGCCAAAATGGAAAACGCTCCCGTGATCCTGCAGGTCAGCAAGGGCGCCCGCGCTTATGCCAATCATACGTATCTGGTGAAGCTGGTGGAAGCGGCCGTCAAGGAAACCGATCTGCCCATCGTGCTGCATCTGGATCACGGCCCCGATTTTGAAACCTGCAAAAACTGCATCGACGGCGGCTTTACCTCTGTTATGATCGACAAGAGCGGCCTGCCCTTTGAAGAAAACATCAAGGAAACCCGCCGCGTGGTGGAATATGCCCACGATCACGGCGTGGTGGTGGAAGCCGAACTGGGCACCCTGGCCGGCGTGGAAGACGAAGTGAAGGTGTCCGCTGAGGATTCCTCCTATACCCGGCCCGAGGAAGTGGAAGAATTCGTGACCCGCACCGGCTGCGACTCCCTGGCCATCGCTATCGGCACCAGCCACGGCGCCTATAAATTCACTCCCGCCCAGTGCACCCGCAACGCCGAAGGCATCCTGGTGCCCCCGCCCCTGCGCTTTGACGTGCTGGAGGAAGTGAGCCGCCGTCTGCCCGGGTTCCCCATCGTGCTGCACGGCTCCTCTTCCGTGCCCCAGGAATTCGTGAAGATCATCAACGAATACGGCGGCAAGATGCCCGACGCCGTGGGCATTCCCGAGGAGCAGCTGCGCAAGGCCGCCAGCATGTCCGTGTGCAAGATCAACATCGACAGCGACCTGCGCCTGGCCTTCACCGCCATGATCCGCAAACACTTTGTGGAGCATCCCGATCATTTCGATCCCCGGCAGTATCTCACCGACGCCCGGGCCGCCCTGCGGGATATGGTGCGCCACAAGATCGTGGACGTGCTGGGCTGCAACGGAAAAGCGTAA
>CAZQAM010000215.1:0-4315 GCA_964591355.1 uncultured Oscillospiraceae bacterium | reverse complement strand
CCGCTTCTCCATCGCCCAGCACGAGGGCCTGAACCTGGAAACTGACAGGGCGATTTATGAAAACATGACCATCCTCCGGGCAGGGTGGAGCACCGTGCAGGGCAGCAACAGCGAATACCGCGCCATGCTGAAGAAATTCGCCGATCTGAAGCCCAATGCCAGCAAGACGGACCTGCAGTACATTTACGATCACATCGACGTGGACAGCTATATCGACTGGTTCGCCATCAAGATGTTTTTCGGCGACAGCGACCCCGGCAATATCATGTTCTACCAGCTGCCGGGGGGCAAATGGAAATGCCTGATGTTCGATTTGGATTACGGCCTGTTCAATTCCCAGTTCGACAGCCCCAAATCCTATATGAAAACCAAGGGCATGGGCCAGCAGAACATCAACAACACCATTTTCCGCAAAATGCTGGAATCCGACGAGATCCGGGATCAGTTCCTCACCCGCCTGGGCGTGATCTTCCAGACGCTGACCAGCGAAACCATGATCCAGACGCTGGATGAGTGCACAGCCATCGTCTATCCGGAGCTGCCCCGGCACTATTCCCGGTGGGCCCCCTTCAAAGAGCCCACCATCAACGTGGAATCCCCCACCACCTCCGACGGCTACATGCGCTACTGGCAGCAGCGCGTGAACCGCATGAAGAACACCATGAACAAGCGCCCCTATTATTTCTGGGGCTTTGTGCAGACCCAGTTTGCCCTCAGCAACAGCCAGATGCTGCACTATTTCGGCCAGCGCCCCGCTCAGCCTGCGGATTGACGGATGATCCATTTCATTGTACTATTAAAGAAACGGAAAATACAGGGAGGAACAGAGGATGAACGCATTCGCACTTTTGACCGCCACCAACGGAAACATCACCTTCAACGACGTGGTGCATGGCTCCACCTTCGCCGACTGGTTCGCCAATCAGCTGAGCAATTTCACCCCGCTGAACGTGGCCATCGCCCTGCTTGAAGCGCTGATCGCCGGCGTCATCATCGCCATCGTATACAAAAAAACGTATCGGGGCGTCCTGTATTCCCCCTCTTTTTCCCTGACGCTGATTCTTCTGAGCCTGGTCACCACCCCCGTGGTCATGGCCATCGGCAGCAATGTGGCCCTTTCCATGGGCATGGTGGGCGCCCTGTCCATCGTGCGCTTCCGCACGGCGGTGAAGGACCCTCTGGACACCGCCTACATGTTCTGGGCCATTACCATGGGCATCCTCATCGGCGCCAACGCACATATCATCGCCCTGGTGGCGGTGGTGGGCATTTCGGTGATCATGCTGGCCCTCTCCTTCCTCAAGTTCCGCAAGCCCAACGCGTATCTGCTGGTGCTGCATTATACCACCGAAAATGAAAACGCCTATGACAACCAGCGCGGCTCCAATGTGGAAAGCGAAATCGAATCCGAGCTGAGGCAGAGCGCTCTGGCCCACCATCTGCGCTCCAAGACCGTTACCCGCGGCGGCACCGAAATGACCGTGGAAGTGCGCCTGAATCACCGGGCGGACATCGTGCGCAACATGCTGAACATCCCCGGCGTATCCGACGCCACCCTGGTGGCCTGCCAGACCGAAACGGGGGCCTAATCCATGACGGCCCTTCCCCTTCGCCATGAACTGAAATTCCCCATCACCCGCACGCAGTTCGAGGTGCTCAACAGGACACTGTCCCGCGTGCTGCATCTGGATCCCCATGCGGAAAAAAACGGCGGCATGTATCACATCCGCTCCCTGTATTTCGACACGGTTTTCGATGACGCCCTGTACGATAAATACAGCGGTATCATGAACCGCGACAAATACCGCATGCGGATCTATAACCTGTCCGACCGGGAAATCCACATGGAATGCAAAACCAAGATCGGCACATTGATCTCCAAGCGCAGCGTCAGGATCAGCCGGGATCTGGCCGATCAGCTGATCGCCGGGGATCCCACCGGGCTGGAGGGCACACGAAGCGGCCTCATGCGGGACGTGTACCGGGAAATGCGCACGCGGCTTTTGCATCCCGTGGTCATTGTGGATTACGAGCGCATCCCCTACCTGCACGAGGCGGAAGAAGTGCGCATCACCTTCGACATGCGGGTGCGCACCGGGCTTAACAGTATTGACCTGTTCAATCCCGGCATCCCCACCGTGCCGGTATTGGATCACGATGAAACCATCCTGGAAGTGAAATACAACCAGGTGCTTCCCCCGTTCATCCGGGATATGCTGTCCTATGCCTGCCCGGAAGCGGTGCAGAGCGCCGTTTCGAAATATACCCTGTGCCGCCGGTATGAGTTCAAGGAATGATCCCGGTTTTTCCCGGGGATCCTTGGAAGGGCACAGGGAATGAAACGCCGGATGCGGAAAGCCGGCCCTGATCCTAAAGGAGCCAGAAAGGAGGGCCCTCCATGCAGGAAGCCACCCGTTACCGCTGCCCCTGCTGCGGCGCGTCGCTGGTATTCGGCGGCCTGAGCCAGCAACTGGATTGCCCCTCCTGCGGCAATTCTTTCCCGGTGGAAACCATTCATGAGATCGACAGCCTCCATGTGGAAAACACCGCGGACGAGGACTTTCACTGGCAGTACGCGGACAACAGCGGCTTTTCCTCCCAGGAAAGCTCCTCCCTGAAAGCGTACCGCTGCGAGGCCTGCGGGGCGGAGATCCTCAAGGATGACACCACCGCGGCCACCGAGTGCGTTTACTGCGGCAACCCCACCATCCTTCCCGATGTGCTCACCGGCGCCTACCGGCCCGACGGCATTATCCCCTTCAAGAACACCAAAGAAGACGCTCAGGCGGCTTTTCGCAGGCATTGCCGGGGCAAGCATCTGCTGCCCAGGGGCTTTGCGGATAACAGCCGGGTGGAGAAAATCACCGGCGTATATGTGCCCTTCTGGCTCTTTGAATGCGAAGCGGAAGCGGATATGACCTACCAGGCCCAGCGGGTCACGATCTCCCGGGAAGGCAATTACCAGGTCACCCGCATCGCGCATTTCCTTCTGCACCGGGGCGGCCATGTGGGCTTTTCCCAGGTGCCCATGGACGGCTCCAGCAAGATGGAGGACGCCATGATGGAATCCATCGAGCCCTTCAACAGCGCCGCCATCGAAGGCTTTTCCATCGCGTATCTCAGCGGGTATCAGGCCCAGCGCCACGATGTGGACGCCCAGCAGTGCCAGCCCCGGGTCAATGAGCGCATCCGCCAGACCGTATCCTCCCTGATGCGGGAATCGGTGCATGGCTATTCCGGCGTCACCCCCAGCCATACCCAGATTCAATTGCAGCACAGCCTGGTGCGCCAGGTACTGATGCCGGTATGGATGCTCAACACCCGCTACCGCGACCAGATCTACACCTTCGCCATGAACGGGCAGACCGGCCAGTTCATCGGCGATCTGCCCACCGACAAGGGCAGAATCCTCCGCTGGTTCCTGGGCATCGCCGGAGGGATCAGCCTGGGCGGCTATGCCCTGACGGCCCTGCTGGGGCTGATGGGGGTGCTGTAAGATGAAAAGATTCTTCCTGCTTCTGACGGCGCTGCTTCTGACGGCGCTGCCCGCCCTGGCGGAACAGCGAGTGTTCGATGAAGCTGATCTTCTGTCCGCCTCCACGGAAAAAACGCTGGAAGAGGCCATCGCCGACATCCAGCGCCATTATTCCTTCGATGTGGTGGTGGTCACCGTGCCCCACACCAACAACCGGGACATCCAGTATTTCGCCGCGGATTTCTACGATTACGGCGGCTTTGGTTTCAACAGCACCCACGACGGCATCCTCTTCATCATTTCTTCCTCTACCCGGAAGTATTATATCCTCAATACCGGCACGGCGGAAAGCATCTTCTCCGATTCCGTGCTCTATGGTATCGAAGATGAAGTGGTGCCCCATCTTCGGCAGAACCGCTACGACAGCGCCATGACCGCCTTTGTCAGCCAGGTTTCCCGCCGCCTGAATCTGCATACGCCCCTGGGCAGGGCCAACGCCCTCTTCCCCATGCTGCTGATAGCCGGAGTCATCGTCGCCCTGATCACCATCCTGATTTTCAAGGCGCAGATGAAAACCGTCCGGCGCCAGTCCAACGCCTCCCGCTATATCCGCAAGGGCAGCTTCCAATTGAGCCGCTCCCAGGATATTTACCTGTACACCACCACGTCCCGGGCCATGATCCAGGCCCCGTCCAGCGGCGGCCATGGAGGCGGCGGCCACGGCGGCGGAGGCGGCGGGTTCACCGGTTCCTCCGGCACCCATCATTCCGGCCACGGCGGCGGATTCTGAGTTTTTATACTATTTCTCGTCTAAAAAATTGAAAGATTCGGGATGGATTT
>CAZQAM010000214.1:0-4331 GCA_964591355.1 uncultured Oscillospiraceae bacterium | reverse complement strand
ATTATATTGTATTTTCCTCCCGGGGCAAAGGGCCTGCAGACAGCTTTTTCCGGTAAACGGTCAGCAGCATGGTAATATAGCATGCAAGGCCGCCCACCGCGTTGGAAACCGGCTCCGCGATGAATACGCCCTGAACGCCAAAGCCCCATCCGGGCAGAAGCAGCGACAGGGGCACAACGATCACCACTTTGCGCAGAATCGAGAAAAAGATGGCGTGCCGGGCGTCCCCCAGCCCCTGAAATACCGTCTGTCCGCAGGTTTGGAACGCCTGGAAAAAGAAACCAAAGAAATAGATCCGCAGCACCGCGCTGCCGGTCTCCACAATGGCGGGATCGCCGGAGAAAATGCGCACGAACATCCCCGGCAGCAGCAGAATGGCCAGCCACATCACCAGCGTATAGGCGACGCAGAGAATCGTCATAAAAACGATTCCCTCTTTCACACGGCCCGGCTTTTTCGCGCCGAAATTATAGCTCAGCACCGGCTGGGATCCCCCCGAAATACCGGAGACGGGCAGAAACAGAATTTCCCGCACGGAATTGACCACGGTCATCACGCCTACGTACAATTCCCCGCCCCACCTTTGCAGCGTGCTGTTACATACGGCCTGCACAAGGGCGTTGGTGGCCTTCATGATAAAGCCCACAATCCCCAGCGATACGATTCTTCCCAGCAGCGAAAGCCTGATCCGCATATGCTGGACGCGGAGGGGAAACAGCACCCGCTTTCCCGTCAGAAAGCGAAGCACCCACAGGCAGGATACGGCCTGGCTGATGACGGTGGCCCACGCGGCGCCGGCGATCCCCATTTTCAGAAGGAAGATAAACACGGGATCCAGCGCCAGATTCAGGATCGCGCCCAAAAGAATGGTGCCCATGCCGATCCGGGGAAAGCCCTGGGCGTTGATAAAGCCGTTCATGCCCGTGGCCAGCATGGTAAAAGGCGTCCCCAGCATGTACACGCGCATGTAGGCGGCGGCATAGGGCCAGGAAGCATCGCTGGCGCCAAAGAGAAACATCACCGGCCGCATGCATGCGTAAACGGAAAGCATGATCAGCAGGGAGGCGCCCAGCAGCAGCACAAACACCATATTTTCGATCCGGCTGGCTTCCTCTTCCTTCCTTGCGCCGCGGGCAATGGCAAAAAGCGGCGTGCCTCCCGTGGAAAACAGGCTGGTAAAAGCCGCCACAAGGGATACCACGGGAAACGCCAGCCCGATCCCTGTCAGGGCGAAGCTGTTTTCGGCGGACAGATGCCCCAGATAGATGCGGTCCACAACGTTGTAGAGCAGCTGCACGATTTCAGCGATGGTCAGAGGAATGGCCTGGGAAAGAATCTGCCGCCATACGGGGCCCACTGAAAAATCGCTTTTGGAAACAGAAGCGTCCGCGCCCATGAGCAACCTCCGCGAAGGATCCGGCGATCCATTTGAAAGGAAATAAGGAAAAAGACGGATACCGGAAGCGTTTTCATGATCATCGCCACAGATCGTACCACGAATCAAAACCCCCTGTCAATGACCCAAAAGGATGGACGGGCCGAAAAAAAGTATTTTCCTTTTTCTGATAATCTGATATGATAAATACAAAAATCGGGAGGGTGAAGCGGCAAATCGGATCCCGCGCTTCCGGTGGGTGCCGTTTCTGCTCCCGCGGTTTATTTTCCCGTTTCCTCAGGCGCGCTGCCTGAAGATAGATCCGCCGCAAAAAGGAGGAACAAACGATGGCCTATGAACATGAAAAGCTGGGCGCGCTGCTCAGCGATCCGCGCATTGCGCCCATCGCGCTCGACGCGATCCGGAACAGGGAGCTGAAAAAGGAACCCCTGTGGGACAAAACGCTGTCCCAGCTGAAAAGCGAGCATTTCTTTTCGGGAGAGATCGGCCTGGGCATCAGGCGGCTCTATCAGGCCGCCGAAACCGGCGCGTGGTATTACCCGCTCTACAGTGAGGCGGAATGCGCCGGGGACCCGGCGCGGCTGGGCGTGAATATCGTCTGGTTCCCCTCGGAGGATACCTCCGCCGATGAAAGACCCTTTATTTTCCTGGTGCCCGGAGGGGGCTTTGTCAACGTCTGGAATCTCACGGAAGGCTGGCCCATTGCCGAGCAGTTCAACCGCTATGGGTATCACGTGTTTATTCTCACCTATCAGGTGGAGGGAACAGAAAGGCTGCTGGAAAAGAATATGGAAGATTTCGCCCGGGGATTGAAGTTCATCCGGGAGAATGAAAAGCGCTTCCATCTGCAGGGCGACAGGTATATCACCTGCGGCTTTTCCGCGGGGGGATACCTGGTCTGTCTCTGGAACACGAAGAAGGGCTACCGGGCTTTCGGTCTCAGCAAACCCCAGGCGGTGTTTCCCATTTATCCGGTCACCACCCTGAAGGAGGAAATCCGGTACGGCTCCTCCGATCCGGCTTCCGCGATCCGCCTCTACGGCTGTTCCCTGCGGGAGGCGGCACAGACCGATTATGAAATCCCGGAGCATGCCGAGGGCTTTCCGCCCTGCGCCATTTTCCTCGCCGCCGGGGACGAATTGGTGAACCCGGAAAACTCCAAAGTGCTGGCCCGGGCCCTGGAGAGGCTGCACATTCCGTGCCGGATGGAAATCGGCCCCACCGGCGGCCACGGCTTCGCGGACGGATCGGGCATGTGCATGGCCGGCTGGACGGAAAGAGCCGTCCGGTGGTATGAGTCCCTGGAGCAGACTGCTTCCCGGGGATGAAAAGGTTTTGAAACGTGCCTGCGAATCTGACGGCGGCGGCCTCCGCTTTTGCGGGCGCGTTTTTCCTGCGCTGACCCTGCCGGGGATCTATGGCGTTCAGCACGGGCCCATCCGGAAACCAAGGGCGGCAATGATTCTCTGCACTGACAGAAAACAGACAGGAGACGGACAGATCACATGAAACGGCTGGAAGCGGTATTCAGGCCCGAATCCAAATACAGGGCATTCTTTCTTTCCATCATCACCTTCGGTTTGGCCTACGGGCTGTACAAGGGCGTCATCGACAACTACCTGGCGGAAATCGTGGGCATGTCCGGGTTTGACAAGGGCGTTTCGGAGTTTTTCCGGGAGATGCCCGGGCTGCTGCTGGTATTCATCCTGGCGGCGCTGTATACATTCTCCGCGGAGCGCATCTTCAAATTGGGCGCGCTGTTCATGCTCCTGGGCATGGCGGCGCAGGCTGTGGTGCCAGCCAGCCAGGCGCTGGTGATCCTGTGCATCTTTGTTTTTTCCCTGGGCGATCATATGCAGCTGGGTATGCGCAATACGCTGTCCCTCCAGTATTCCCGGGAAGGGCGTGGCGGAGAGGCGCTGGGCCATCAAAATGCCGCGCAGCAGATCGGCACGCTGGCCGGGTATCTGGTCATCATCGGCACGTTTTTCCTGGTGCAGGCTTCTCCCGGGCTGTACCGCATTGTTTTCGCCGTCAGCGCGGGCATTATAGGCCTTGGCTTCCTCTTCAGCCTGCGCATAACCGGCGAAAGCGCCACAGATCAAAACAAACGCCGTTTCTACTTCCGGAAAAAATATACCAAGTATTATATGCTGGAGGTCTTTTACGGCGCGCGCAAGCAGGTGTTCTTCACTTTCGGCCCCTATGTGCTGGTCTTGTTCTATGGGGCCAACGCCATGGTCATCAGCACGCTGTTTGCCGTTTCCTCCGTCTGCGGCTTCTTTGCTTCGCCTCTGGTGGGGAAGATCATTGACCGGGTAGGCTACAAGGCGGTCATGATCGCGGATACCCTGATCCTGGTGGTGGTCTGCTTCTTCTATGGCTTCGCGCATCACATCTTCCCCCGGGATGTGGCCTTCCTTGTGTGCTGCCTGAACTATATCCTGGATTCCATCATTTCCCTGGCATCCATGGCCTCCAACGTTTATGTGCAGGATATTTCGGACAGCCTGGATGAGGTCAGGGCCACCATCTCCACCGGCGTTTCAGTCAATCACCTCATCACGCTGTTCATCGCGCTGTTCGGCGGGTGGATCTGGAAAGCGCTGGGCATCGAAACGCTGTTCATCCTTTCGGCTGTGCTGGGCCTGTGCAACAGCGCCTACGCCGCGACCATCAAGGTCCCGAAAAAGAAAGAAACCTAAGCGTTCAGGAAGGATATGCCTGCCGCAGGGAACGCATCGGCATCAAAGCAAAACGCCCCGCTTCACGCGGGGCGTTCATATTGCCGGAAAAACCGGAGAGCAGCGGTTCCTTATACTATTCGCGTTTTAGAAGAAGAATAATATTACAGCAGATTCCGCTGGATTTTTCCGCTGATGGTCTTGGGCAGATCCTCCCGGAAGACCACGATGCGGGGGTATTTGTAGGGCGC
>CAZQAM010000213.1:0-4360 GCA_964591355.1 uncultured Oscillospiraceae bacterium | reverse complement strand
ACGCTGACCCTCTTTTGACCAGGCACTTTTCGGCTCTCCATAGGTGTCCATATGGATGCCATCAAACCCAATTTCGGTGATGGCCTTCCGGTATTCGCGCATCAGGTGCGATCTCCACGGGCTGTCGATATCCATATAATAAAACGTATGGATAAAGGTCATGGGCTGCTCTGCCGAGCTATACAGGCCCCAATCCCGATGGCTTTCCCAGAATGGACGGCTGGCCGCATAAACCGCGCCGTAGGCCATCGCCAGCATGCCATGCCGATGGCACGCTTCAATTCTTTTTCGTATGACGGGCAGGGCGTTGTGTTTTCCCATCATATCCCGGTACTCCTGATTGGGTGAAATCAGGGAATCATGCCGCCAGGACCAATCATAAAACTGAACGTGCGTGATATGGTATTTTGCCAGCGCAGAAACGGCCTCCTCATCCTCCCGCTGAAAATCGCACAGAAAGCCGTAGCGAACCGTGTCTCCGCCTACATTGACCGCGGTATACAGTTGTAACAGCAGTTTTTCTTTTTTGAATAAGCGAACCTCCACGCCGTATCCGCCTTCTTTCAAAGGCGGAAGCAGAAGTAATGTTTCCTGTTGAACCGCGTGGACGGAGCCTGCCATGATTTCTTTTTCCAAATGGCATACACGCCATTCAGCGCGGTCGGCGGCAGTATCCTGCTTCAGCGTCAGCTGAATCGGTTCATTCTCCAGGTATTTCCCCTGGCAGGTGAATAATTCATTCATCCCTTGACCGCCCCTTCCGTCAATCCCTCAATGAACTGGCGCTGGAAAACCAGGAAGATCACAACCACCGGCATGATCGCAATGACAGCCGTGGCAGCCATCAGGTGCCATTTGGCCCCGCCAAACTGCTGAAAAAACACGCTCATGGCCTGCGGGATATTCTGCTTTTCCCGGCTTTGCAGGAAGAACACCGCCTGGGCATAATTGTTCCACACCCCAAAGCCGTTGAGGATCACAAAGCTGGCGGTGGCCGGCTTCAAAACCGGAAAAATGATGCGCCAGAATACATGAAATCCTGTGCAGCCATCCACTGCTGCGGCCTCATCAAGCTCCCGGGGAAGAGCTTTGACGAATGTGGTGTAGATAAAAACAGCCGATGGCATCGCCAGCGATGAGCACACCAGGATCATGCCCCACAGTGTATTGACTGCTCCCAGCTTTCGCATCAGCGTGTAGAGCGGAACGGTATTGATGATACCCGGAATCATCATGCAGCCGATGAGCAGGGAAAACACCAGCTTATTATAGGCTGTATTGTGCCGGGCAATGGCGTATCCGGCCATGCCGCCAAGCACGATGGTCAGTCCCAGGGTGCCGAAGGTGATGACGCCTGAATTGATCATGGCCTGCCCAACGCGGCTTTTCTCCCATGCCGCTGTGTAATTGCTCCATGTGAACGTGGGAACAAAAATGTTTCCTTCATAGAAAATCCGGGAGGGCGCGTTCAGGGATAAAACCAGCAAACTGTAAAATGGGATCAGGCACAGCAGGCAGATCAGCAGAACCATCAGCATTCTCAAGCCCCGGAGCCATGGATTTTCCTTGATCATCACGCGTCACTCCTTTCCCCGGGTCAGATACAGCGAGATCAGAACAGGGATCAGGATGATCAGAAACAGGATCATCGCCACGGCGGTGGAATATCCCGTCCGGCTGCCGTAACACATCCGCATGATGTAGATGCTCAGGCTCTCGGTGGCGTAGCCCGGGCCGCCTTCCGTCAGGGACATGATCACATCGAACACCGAAAGGGAGCCGATGATATTGGTGACCACGTTGATTCGGACGGAGGGAAGCAATAGCGGCAGCGTGACCCGCGCAAACCGCTGCCAGGGCCCCGCGCCGTCCATGAGCGCCGCTTCCCGGATATCCAGGGAGATATTTTTCAATCCCGCCAGGTAAATAATCATCGTCATGCCGGCATACTGCCAGACGTTCACAAATATCAGTACCGCCATCGTGGTGGGGTAATGATTCATCCATTTGCCAAGAAAAAAAGCCGTCCCCAGCTGCTCAGCGGCATGATAGAGAAACCCCCTGCCGGGCTGGAGCAGAAAATACCAGATGTATCCCATGATCAGGGGACTGATGATGGCCGGAAGATAGATGATGACCCGGGCTGCACTTCTCATGGGAAAGGGCCTTTCCATCAGCAGCGCATACCCCAGGCCGACCAGGTTCAGAAGCAAGGCGCTTCCGGCCGCAAAAATCAATGTGGTGCGGATATCGCCCATGGCACGCTGGTCCTGAAAGAAACGGGCAAAATTGGTCAGGCCAATGAAATGCGCCTCACCCATGCCGTCCCAGTCCGTCAGGCTCATGCCGATGCCCCTAAGCAGCGGATAAATGAAGAAAATACTGTATAACAGCAGCGCAGGAAAGGACATGAACTGCGTCCAATTGATGCGTTTTGATCTCACGTTATTTCCTCCCTCTGCTTGCCTCGGTCTGAATGGGAAAGGGCGTCTGCCTGAGACGCCCTTTCCCATTCATTTGTTCAATGAATCAGAAGCCCTCGTTCCAGGCCTTCTCATAAGCCTGGGCAAAGCCCTGCGCATCATAGGTGCCGGCCAGCAGATCCTGCAGCATACGCCCCGCATCGTCGCCGCTGAAGCCGGCGGGCTTCTCGTTGGTGAACCCAATATTCACGGCATTGCTCAAAGCGGCGTTCACTTCTCCCGCAAAGGCTTCAGGCGCCCAGGCGGCGTCCACATCGGTAAATGCGCTGGGAGAGCCAAGGGATTCGCTGTATTTCTTCTGGTTCTCAGCGCTGAACAGGAAAGAGAGGAAAGCCTTTGCCGCTTCGACGTTTTCAGTGCTCGCAGAAATGGAATAGCCGCTGTCTTCCGCGCAGAGCACAACAGGCTGGCTGCCCGGCATATAGGCGGGATAAGGCGCAAAGCCAATCTTGTCCGCCATGTCCGGGTTGGCTTCCAGAATGCCGGAGAGCGCCCACATGCCATTGGAGAACATGGCTGCCTTGCCGGTCACGAATGCTTCCACACAGTTATCGCTGGTGGCGGTCAGCACGTCGTCATTGATGAGGCCCTTCGCCTGCAGATCGAGCATGTTCTGGGCAAACACTGCCATACAGCCGTCCGCAGCGCCGAAATTCAGCTTTTCGGCGTCATTGCTCAGCATGGCGGTTTTGCAGTTCAGGGCGCCCAGGCTCTGTTTCAGATAGCCATGGGGAATGAACTCGATCAGGTGGCCCAGGTGCCAGGCCTCCTTGCCGAAAATGAACCAGGGCACCACATCGGCCTTCTGCTCCTTGATGACCGTCAGATTTTGCACGAATTCATCCCAGGTGGCGGCCGGCGCCAGGCCCAGTTCGGCAAAGATTTCCTTGTTGTAGAAGAAGCCGGCCATGGTCATGTTGGTGCAGACGCGGTACTGATTGCCGGTTTTCAGGTCGGTGCAGCTTTCTTTCATGGACGGGATGAGCCGATCCCACCATTCATTCATGCCGCTGATGTCCAGGTATTTCCCCTGATCCACAAATTCCTGTTCATAGGTGGTCATCACATCCGGCACTTCGCCGCTGGCAAATTTCACCTTGATGATGGAGCTGGCGTCATTCTGATATTCCTGCTCCACCACGATGCCGGGATTTGCCGCATTGAATTCCGCGATGATCTCGTTGAGAAGGTCGATGGTTTCGATCTTGCCGGTGAAGAAGTTCACCTTGGTTTCCGCCATGGCGGAGAACGCCGTCAGCATCAGCGCCATGACCGCCAGCCACGCAAACAATCGTTTCATTGTTTTTCCTCCTTATGATGGGCTCTCCTTGTCGACTGAGCCATTTTCTGATTTTATTATAGATTTTCAATTTGAAAAAGGAAATACCGGGATTTTTCGATTCAGGTGCGTCTTTTTTTGATGAACCCTTTCCCACGTTGCAAACTTTTTTTCTGCAAGTTATAATGATATCAGGCGGTGATTGCTTCAATGAAAGGGAGTATCAAACACAAGCTGCTTATGATGATTTCTGCGCTCATTCTCCTGTCGGTATCGGGTGTAACCTTCCTGACATATCAGGATTATCGGGCCGACCTGGTATCGCAGAGCACCCAGAATACGCAGCAGCTATTGGATCAATTGAGCATCAACCTGGATACCTATTTGGATGAGGTGTTCCGTTTGTGTCTGTCGCCTTATTATAACCGGCAGGTGATGGATGCCATAGAAAGCCACCCGATCACCGCTGCGGAAAAGCTCAGTAAGCAGCGGATCATTGAAGATTATCTGGCCGGGGTGATGACGCTGCCCAGGGGAGATATCCTGCCGCCGCAGGGAGGATCCCATGTACCGGGCGTTGATCGTTGAAGATGAAGAT
>CAZQAM010000212.1:0-4361 GCA_964591355.1 uncultured Oscillospiraceae bacterium | reverse complement strand
ATAATGAGCGGTGACTGGAGTTCAGACGTGTGCTCTTCCGATCTATTTGCTTGATCCGTCATCGAACCGTCTCCGCCATTTTCCTTGATTCTCCTTCCGGTATTAAAACACCAGCTGAACCAGCAGCATATAGAGCGCCGTTCCGGCCAGAATGCTGAGCAGGGAATTCCTTTTCCACGCCTGCAGCCCCGCGACACACGCGCCGGCAATCAGTTCAGGCAGTCCGTGGGGAGCGGAGAGGACGCTCACATCCTTCAGGCAGTAAATCACCAGCATGCCGATGATCGCGCCCGGCAGCACCCGGCCGAGATACGCGATATAGGGAGGCGTTTCCTTCTGAAACACAAGGAAGGGCAGGAAGCGAAGCAGCATCGTGCCCAGGGACATGACCGCGATCAGGATCGCCGCGCGCATTCTTTCCCCTCCTCCCTGCCCCGAAAGAGCGTGAGGACCCCCGTGATCAAAAGCATCGCGGGGATCAGAAAGCTCTCCGGGCCAAACAGCAACAGGCTCAAAAGAGTGCCCAGCAATCCCGTCAGCGCCGGGAGATGATCGCGGGTACGCAGCCATTGCTCGGTAAAGGAGGCAATGAACAGCGCGGTCATGGAAAACGCTATGCCCTCCGTGGAAAAAGGCAGCATTGCCCCCAGCACGCTGCCCAGCACGCACCCGGCGATCCAGTAGCAATGATTGAAAAGAGACACGAAAAACCGGTACCGGTGCGGGTCCTCTCCTTCGGGAGTCTCCCCGTCGCACAGAAGAGAATAGGTTTCATCGGTCAGGGCAAAGATCAGGTAGGGCTTATATTTCCCGGCGCCCTGATAGCGCCCGATCATGGATATGCTGTAAAAAAGATGCCGCGCGTTCACCATGAGGGTGGTGATCAGGGCGGTGATGACGGACGCCCCGCCCGCGATCAGGCCGATCCCCACATACTGCATGGAACCGGCGTAAATCAGCGCGGCCATGGCGAAAGCATACGGCAGGCCGTATCCCGCTTTTTGCAGAAGAATGCCAAAGCCGATGCCCAGTACGACGTAACCCGCCATCACGGGCACCGATTTGATGAACGCTCTCCTCACAGGCCGTTTCCCCCTCCTTTCCCGGCTCCTTCCGGATGATGATGAAAAAATGCAGTCAAATCAAGGCGAAGACGCGTTTTCCGTCCGTGCGTCTTTGCCAAGTTGGCTGAAATCATGTGGAAAGCAGGATCCGGTCGTTGGAGAACTCCTCCCCGCTGGTTTTGGCGAAAGCGTCCATGAGCATTTCAATGGTGAGATGCTTCTTTTCTTCCCCGGCGATATCCAGAATGATCCTGCCCTCGTTCATCATCACCAGCCGGTTGCCATACCGGATGGCGTCCCGCATATTGTGGGTCACCATGAGGGTCATCAGCCCGTTTTCCGCAATGATTCTTTCCGAGATTTCCAATACTTTGGCGGCTGTCCGGGGGTCCAGCGCCGCGGTGTGCTCGTCCAGCAGCAAAAGCCTGGGCTTTTTGAGCGTCGCCATCAGCAGCGTCAGCGCCTGGCGCTGCCCGCCGGAGAGCAGGCCGACCTTTGCGGTCATCCGGTTTTCCAGCCCCAGCCCCAGCGCCGCCAGCTTTTCCCGGTAAACGTTTCTCTCCTCCCGGGTGATGCCGATTTTCAGCGTGCGTTTGTCTCCCCTGCGCGCGGCAAGCGCAAGGTTTTCCTCGATCTGCATGGTGGCCGCCGTGCCTGTCATGGGATCCTGAAAAACCCGCCCCAGGAGGGAAGCCCGGCGGTGCTCGGGCAGGTGCGTCACGTCCGCGCCGTCAATGAGGATGCTGCCATTGTCCACCGGCCAGACCCCCGCGATGGCGTTGAGCAGGGTGGATTTCCCGGCACCGTTGCCGCCGATGACGGTGACAAAGTCCCCGTCGCTGATATGAAGATTCAACCGGTCCAGCGCGATTTTTTCATTGACGGTTTTCGCGTTGAAGGTTTTCCTTAAGTTGATCAGATCAAGCATGTCCCTGCCCTCCTTTCCCGGCGTTCCTGGCGGCGAGGCCGGCTTTCCAGTAAGGGATGCCGAGGAAGACGGCCACGATCAGCGCGGAAAGGAGCTTGAGCAGATTCGTGTTCAGCCCCAGCCACAGAACGATCTGAATGACGATATAGTAAATCACAGCGCCCAGGGCGACGCCGGTTAATTTCATGGCAAAATTTTTGAACAGCTTTCCAAACAGCACTTCGCTGATGATCACCGCGGCCAGGCCGATCACGATGGCGCCGCGCCCCATATTCACATCCACAAAGCCCTGATAATGGGCCAGCATGGCGGAGGAAAGGGCCACAATGCCGTTGGAGATCATCAGGCCCAGGATCTTCGCCCTTTTGGTGTTGATCCCCTGAGCGCGGGACATGGCTTCATTGGCCCCGGTCGCCCGGAGGGAGCTGCCGATCTCCGTGCCGAAGAACCAGTACAGGATGCCGATCGCCGCGAAAAGAAAGATCAGGGCGATCACGATGGGATTGCTGAAAGCAAGCGTGCGCACATTGCGCTGGCTGACGATCAGGCTGTATTTGGTCACGTTGATCCCCTGATTGGCCTTGAATTCCATGATCGCCAGATTCACGGAATAAAGGGACAGCTGCGTCAGGATGCCGGCCAGGATGGGCGGTATGCCCATGGCGGTGTGGAATACGCCGGTGAGCAATCCTGCCAGCATCCCGGCCAGCACGGCGCACAGCAGCGCGATCCATACATTGACGCCGCTCAGCATCAGCATCACGCAGACGGCGCCGCCGGTGGCCATGCTGCCGTCCACGGTCAGGTCCGCCAGATCCAGCACTTTGTAGGTGATATACACGCCAATGGCCATGATGCCCCAGATCAGCCCCTGGGCGACGGCGCCGGGCATGGCGTTGAAAAGAGCGGTCAGATTCATGGAAAAACCTCCAGACAAAGACGCAAGGGGCGGACGTTGCCGCCCCCTGCCTGATGCTTCCGGTTTACTGAATGGCGACGTAGTCTTCCGGGATTTGGACCCCCAGCAGTTCGCACATTTCCGCGTTGTATTCCTTGGTGACGTTGGGCGCGAACCGGATCTCCATCGCCGCGACGTCCGCTTTGCTCGCCAGGACCTCGTAAGCCATTTCGCCGGTGGCATAGCCCAGATCATAATAGCTGATGGACAGGGTGGCCACGCCGCAGCCGGCGCAGATGCCTTCCTCCCCGGCAATGACCGGCTTTTTCGCGGGCTCCACCACATTGCGGATGGCTTCCGTGCAGGAGGCGGCGGTGTTGTCCGTGGGGATGTAGAGCACATCGCACCCATCGCAGGCATTCTGCGCCACAGAGGCCACGTCGTTGGAATCGGCAAAGGTGTATTCCGCGCATTCGTATCCCAGCTCCGTCAGGCATTTCGTGATCACTTCCACCTGGTATTTGGAGTTGGGCTCGGCGGAGCAGTAGAGCAGGCCCACCCGGGCGGCGTCCGGGAACAGTTCATGCAGCATGGCGGCCTGCTGATCCAGGGGCGCCAGATCGGAGGTGCCGGATACGTTGATGCCCGTCGCCCCCGTCCATCCTTCCATGTCCAGGGCGGTGGCGTAATCCGTCACGCTGGTGCCCAGAATCGGGATATCGCCGGTAGCCGCCACGGCGGACTGCAGCGCCGGCGTCGCGTTGGCCATGATCAGGTCAACGCCATTGGAGATGAAGGTATTCACGATGGTGGAGCAGGTATTGGAGTCGCCGGAAGCATTCTGTACATCGAATGAAACGGCGCTGCCCAGCTTTTCGGTCAGCGCGTCCTGAAAGCCCTGGGTGGCGGCGTCCAGCGCCACGTGCTGCACCAGCTGGCAGACGCCTACCCGATAAGTTTCTTCCGCCATGGCGCCCGTACCGAGGCAAAGCAAAACGGCCGTCAGGAGAGCAAGGATTTTCTTCATGGTGTGATTCCTCCTAAAAAAATTTATCAAAAAGACGGCCCCTTCCATCTGAAAGAGCCGCCTTGATGAGCTTTTTTGTCATTCACAGGCTGCATTTCTTCCAGATGGGTACGAAAGGAAAGCAAAAGTAAAAAAACAAAAGCGCAGGGCATCGGTAAATCGCACTGCGCTGAAAAAAGCATACAGGGAAGACAGGCGGCACTCAGCAGCCTGCAGCAGGCGGGACGAAGTACAGGCATCATGCTTCATGTTTCTCCCCCGCCTTTCTTCCAAATCTTGCGCTTATTGTAATCACCGTTTCTGCCATTGTCAAGCGCACAGAGGGGCATTTGACGCGCAAAAACAATTTCAGAACATTCCAGGACGGGCAGATTGGAATTGGGGCCGGCCTGCGAATCCCATGCCTTTTATTATGATAAAATACAGCTGAAATACACGCTTTCC
>CAZQAM010000211.1:0-4370 GCA_964591355.1 uncultured Oscillospiraceae bacterium | reverse complement strand
AGCGGTGACTGGAGTTCAGACGTGTGCTCTTCCGATCTTGTGCGTCACTTCGCCCCTGGTGCGGAATGAGGAATCCGGCCAGTGGCAGTTCAGTTTCGGCGAGGGCATTTCGGAAAACGCCTGGAACACCCGCCGCAATTATTTCTACAGCAACAATTACATCAGCACCCGGCTTACCACGCCCCAGCAGTGCTTTGACCGGCTGCGCCAGCGCTACGGTTTTTCGGATCTGGGCGGCGGGAACTATGAACTGCGCCTGGATGAAATCGGGAATTCCGTGGTGAAGGACGCCGCTTCCGTGAACAACACTCCGGTGGTCAGGACCATTCCGGTCAGCGAGGAAACGGTATTGAAGGTGCTGGCCATCAACACCACCATGCAGGACAACGCCTTCAACTCCCTGCCCATCGCCATTGCCGAGGATGTTTCCTATGAAACGGTGAGCGAGATCGAAGGCCGCAGCATGTCCATGCCCTGGGTGGGCGTCAGCATGGGGGACAAGCGGGTGTATCCCAAGGGCAGCCTGGCTGCCACCATCATCGGCTATACCGGAAAAATCCAGAACGCCGGGTATTATTACAGCGATCTGCAGCCCGCGGGCTACGCCATGAACGATCACATCGGCCAGGCAGGCATCGAAAACAGCATGGAAAACTGGCTCACCGCCAACATCACCGAGCGGCAAGGCTCCCGGGTAGTGGAAACCGATCCTTCCGGCAAGGTGACAAGGGTTCTGTCCTATACCGAGCCCGCCGACGGAAACACGGTGAAACTGACCATCAATTCCGAATGGCAGCAGGCGGCGGAGCGCTGCATCCGGGAGAATGTGCAGAACACCCGGAAGACCCAGGAGGATAGGATGCGGGCTTCCGACTGGCTGGAGACCAACAAGGACAAGATTTCCACCCGGGACTGGGAAGAATACCCCCTGAAGCTGGCCACCACCGGCGTGCTGATCGTATTGGACGTGCGCACGGGCAACCTGAAAGCCCTGGCCCAGTATCCCAATTATGATCTGAACGCCATGGTCAAGGGCGGCGACGCGGCCATGCAGATCGTGCAGGACGAGCGGGGATTGCTCATGAACTACGCCATCCAGACCCGCGCCGAGCCCGGCTCCATTTTCAAGATGGTCACGGGCCTTGCGGCCCTGACCAACGGCGTTCTGACCCCCACGGAAACCATCAGCGACGAAGGCCGCTTCATGCACTATACCAACAACCGCGAGGACGCGCCCAAGTGCTGGACCAATTATCCCGCCGACCATAAGGACCTGAATATTTCCGCCGGCCTTACCAAATCCTGCAACTATTTCTTCTATACGCTGGCCTCACGGCTTTACGATATGGACTCCACCGAGCGGCTGTACAAATACGCCTCCCAGATGGGCCTGACCAGCAAGACGGGCATCGACCTGCCCGGGGAGCTGCGCTCCATCGTGGGCAACCAGACGAACCTCTACGACAAGGAAGTGTCCCTGGATGAGCAGGTCACTTCCACCCCCATCATCGTGGCCAACGCCATCAAGCGCCATCTGATCAACTACGGCGCCAGCTACGGCATCGAGTATGACGAGGTGCGGCTGGATACCTGCATCAAAAAGCTGATGGACATGGCCATCAATACCGGGTCTGACGACTGGGTGGTCAACGCCCGCCCCATCTTCATGACCGAATTGAATATGACCCGCACCATGGTGATGCAGGCCGCCCTGATGACCGACCTGTGGACCTACCTCAACACCATCAAATGGGGCGGAAGCCAGGAGATCCAGATGGGCGTGGGCCAGTCCATTACGCTTTTGACGCCCATCGCCGTGGTCCGCTACGTGGGCACGCTGAATTCTTCCGCCGTGGTGTGGAACCCCAATATCATCGATTCCATCGTTTCCCCGGAGGGCGAAATCCTCTCCCAGCGCACCGCCACCCAGTTCAATGTGCTGGAAAGCGCCAAGCCCTACATGCAGTACATTCTCAAGGGGATGGAAGGCGTGGTTGATGAAACCGGTACTGCCGGTAAATTCTTCCGCAAGAGCCTGTGGGGGTATGAAGCCACCGAAGTCATGTGCGGAAAGACGGGGACCTCCCAGGTGACCATTGGCGGCATCAAGCTGGATCTGGAAAACAACGGCTGGTTCGTTGCCATGACCCCCAAGGAGGACCCGGAAATCGCCGTGGTGTCCTTTATCCCCAACGGCCTTTCCGGCGCGTATACCACCACCGCTGCCCGGGACTTCATCAAATTCTACCTGGATGAAAAAGCCAAAAAAGATGTGGAGATCGCTTTGCCGGGGGGCAATACGCTGGCGCCGTAAGGCGGAGAGCTTCCCAGGAGCAGGCAGCCCCGGCGGAAACACGACTGAATACGGATTGAGGAATAGCAGGAAATGGGCAGAATTTTTTCGATCATGTCCGGCAAGGGCGGCGTGGGGAAAAGCACCATCGCCGCCGCGCTGGCGGAATATTACGCCCGCAGTGGCATGAGCACGGTGCTCCTGGACGGGGATACCGGCCTGCGCTGCGCCGATCTGATGCTGGGAGCCCAGAACCAGGTGCTCTACGATCTGGGGGACGCGGCGGAAAAAAAGTGCCCTCTTGAAAAGGCGCTGGTGAAAGTGAACGGCATCCCCAAACTGGAACTGCTGGCCGCGCCGCAGATGATGAAGCCCTCCGACCTTCGGGCAGACGCCGTGGGGAGGCTTGTGACGGTGCTTTCGGATACCCGGGACGTGGTGATCTTGGACGCCCCCGCCGGAGTGGGCAGAGGATTGAAAAATCTGCTGGGCGCGGCGGCGGAGCCGGTGATCGTGGCGACGCCCGACGACGTTTCCGTGCGGGACGCGGAAAAGCTGGGCGCGCTGCTGACCAGGCGGCAGGAGCCCCGGCCTGTCCTCGTTTTCAACCGGGTGGACCGCGCCCTGGTCAGACGGGGCGAAATGACGCCGCCTCAAACGCTCTCTCAGATGCTGGATATGCCCCTGATGGGCATCCTGCCGGAAAGCCGGGCGGTCTACCGGGCGCTGATCCGGCACCAAAGGGTGCTGGAGTGCGGGGATGAAAAGATCGTGAACGCCGTGGCTGTGCTGGCCAGGCGGCTGCTGGGGGAGGAGGCGGCGCTGCCGGAATATGTGCGCAGCCCCATCCTGAGCTTTTTCTGCCGGGGAGGTGGGGGAAAATGATGACGGAAACCAGACGCCGCTCTCAGGCGCATTTTGACTGGCCGCTGCTGGCAGTGGTCTATGCCCTGTCCTTTTTCGGCATTCTGTGCATCACCATGGCTACCTACGACGTGGACGTCAGCGCCGGTGTGCCGCTTCTCAACAAGATCCTCAACTCCCGCTCCGGCATGTGGCAGAGCATCTTCCTGCTGGTGTCGCCTGTGGTCATTTTCGTGATCATGGCCATCCCTACCGATCTTTTCCGTGCCCGGGCGCGGCTGGTGTATTACGCGGTGCTGGGGCTGCTGGTGGTCACCTTGATCGCCGGCGAAGTGAGCAACGGCCTGAAAGGGTGGATGCGATCCAACATCCTGGGCCGCTCCATTCAGCCCAGCGAATTTGCCAAGCTTTCGATTCTTCTGATGCTGGCCCGGTATCTGAGCCGTTCGGAAAAGCCCATGGGTAAATTCCGGGAATTCATGACGGTGTTTCTGATCGCGGGGCTGCCGTCCCTGGTGGTGCTGGCCCAGGGCGAAACGGGCACGGTCATCGTGATCGTCTTCATGTTCATGGTCATGATCTATTTTGCCGGGGCGGATTTCCGGGTGGTGCTGGGCATTGTGGCGGTGGGCGTCATCGGCATCGGCGTCATCATCGGCTACGCCCTCATGTCCGAAACTCAGGATTACCGCATCCTGCGCCTGCTTGCCTTCATGGACCCTCAGAAATACGAGCAGTCGGGCGGATACCAGATCCTCAAATCCCAGGCCTGCATCGGCGCCGGGCAGCTGACCGGGGTGGGCACCTTCCTGGAAGGCAGCTGGACCACCCTGGGCTATGTGCCCGAATCCTCCACCGACTCCATTTTTACCGTGGTGGGGGAATCCTTCGGGTTCGTGGGCTGCATGGCGGTGCTGGCGGCGTATTTCTTTATCGTGGTCCGCATGATCTATCTGGCCCGGTTCACGCCGGACAAGTTCGGGAGGCTGGTGATCGTGGGCGTGATGGCCATGCTGTTTTTCCATGTGTTCCAGAATATCGCCATGTCCATGGGCATCATGCCCATTACCGGCATCCCCCTGCCCTTCCTCAGCTATGGCGGGTCCAACTTCATCACCAACATCGCCGCGGTGGCCCTGGTGCTGAATATCACGCGGGGGCGCAGCGCCAGATCGGAAGAGCGTCGTGTAGGGAAAGAGTGTAGGATAGGGTG
>CAZQAM010000210.1:0-4378 GCA_964591355.1 uncultured Oscillospiraceae bacterium | reverse complement strand
CCGGTCCCGCATCGCCGTCATCGAAGCCGCGGAAGACGTGGCGGACGGCGCCAGCAAAGCCAACAGCGGGATCGTCCACGCCGGTTTCGATGCCAAGCCCGGCACGAAAAAGGCGTATTACAACGTAAAAGGCGCCGCCCTATACGCCTCTCTTGCCCGGGAAATGAACGTGCCCTACGATCCCAACGGCGCGCTGGTGCTGGGCTTCAGTGAAGAAGACCGCTTCGTTCTGGAAAAGCTCCTCCGCCAGGGCGTCGAAAACGGCGTGAAGCAGCTGCAGATTCTGGAAAAGCATCAGATTCTCGCCCTGGAGCCCAATGTTAACCCCGACGTGGCCTATGCGCTGCACGTACCCACCAGCGCAGTGGTAAGCCCTTACGAAATGACCATCGCCCTGGCCTATCACGCCGCGCAGAACGGCGTGGAGTTCCATTTTGAAACCCCCGTGACCGGCCTGGAAAAGAAGGGCGGTCTTTGGCACGTGACCACCCCTCAGGGAGATTTTGAGGCCCGGGCTGTCATCAACTGCGCGGGCATCGGCGCGGCGAAACTGCACAACCTGATTTCAGACCGGGAAGTGACCCTCCAGCCCCGCCGCGGCGAATATTATCTGCTGGATCACACCGTAAAGTGCCCCTTCCGCCGCACCATGTTCCAGGTGCCTTCGAAAATGGGCAAAGGCGTTCTGGTCACCCCCACCGCCCACGGAAACGCTCTGCTGGGCCCTTCCGCCGAGGATATTGAAGATGGCCACGACACCGCCACCACCCGCTATGGCCTGGATTTCGTGCTGGATAAATGCCGCCTGACCTGGCCCGGGGTCAATACCCGGCCGGTCATCACCACGTTTTCCGGCGTCCGGGCCCATCCGACAACCGACGATTTCATCATCGGCCCAGTTTCCGGCGCGCCGGAGGGAGCCTTTGAAGCCATCGGCATCGAAAGCCCGGGCCTGACCGCCGCTCCCGCCATCGCCGAAGAGCTGGGAGATACTGTCGCCCAATACCTGAATCTGGAAAAAAACGAGGCCTTCCTTCCTCCGCGGCCCCTTTTGAAGCCTTTTGCCGCCATGAACGACCAGGAGAGGGCCGAAGCCTGCCGGCAGAACCCCGATTACGGCCGGATCGTGTGCCGCTGCGAAGTGGTCACGGAAGCGGAGATCCGGGACGCCATCCGCCGTCCCGTGGGCGCCCGGTCCATCGACGCGGTGAAGCGCCGCACCCGGGCCGGCATGGGCCGATGCCAGGGCGGGTTCTGCTCGCCCCGGGTGATGGAGATCCTGTGTGAGGAACTGCATGTTTCGCCTCTGGACATCACCAAATCCGGCGGGGAAAGCCGCCTGCTGGTGGGCACCCTGGCGGATATCGCAAAGGAGGCGCAGAACCGTGAGTGAAAAGAAAATTCCGGTAGACGTACTGGTGATCGGCGCCGGCCCCGCGGGCCTGGCCGCCGCCATCGCGGCAAAAAATCAGGGCATTGAAAATCTGATCGTGCTGGAAAGGGAAGATCAGCCCGGCGGCATCCTGCGCCAGTGCATTCACAACGGCTTCGGCCTGCACCGCTTCAAGGAGGAATTGACCGGCCCGGAATACGCCCAGCGGGACATCGATACGGCCCGGGAGCTGGCCATCGATATCCGCACCGGCGTCACGGTCCTGTCCGTTTCCCCGGAAAAAACCGTCACCGCCGTCAGCCGGGAAAACGGCCTGCAGGTGTTTGAAGCCAAGGCCATCGTGCTGGCCATGGGCTGCCGGGAACGTCCCCGGGGCGCCCTGGCTATTCCCGGCACCCGCTGCGCGGGCATTTACAGCGCCGGCACCGCGCAGAAATTCGTCAATCTGGAAGGCTATATGCCCGGCCGCACCGTGGTGATCCTGGGCAGCGGCGATATCGGCCTCATCATGGCCCGGCGCATGACCCTGCAGGGCGCCAAGGTGCTGGCCTGCGTGGAACTGATGCCGTATTCCAGCGGGCTGAACCGCAACATCGTCCAGTGCCTGCAGGATTACGATATCCCCCTGTATCTTTCCCATACCGTCATCGATATTCACGGAAAAGAGCGCCTCACAGGCGTCACCGTGGCGAAAGTGGACGAAAACCGCCGGCCCATTCCCGGCACGGAGATCGAGTTTTCCTGCGATACGCTGCTGCTTTCCGTGGGCCTGATCCCGGAAAATGAGCTGTCCGCCGGCGCGGGGGTGGAAATGAGCCCTGTCACCAGCGGCGCGGTGGTTTCCGATACTCTGGAAACCAGCATTCCCGGCGTATTTGCCTGCGGAAACGTGCTGCATGTGCACGACCTGGTGGATCACGTCAGCAATGAATCCTTCCGGGCGGGAGAAATGGCCGCACGTTACGCCCGGGGCGAACGCCGCAAAGGCCGGGAAATCCCGGTGAAGGACGGGCGGGGCGTCCGGGGCGTTGTGCCGCAAAAGCTGCTGCTGGACGATGAAAACAAGGGCGTCGATCTCATGTTCCGCCCCGACCGGGTGTACCGGGATCATTACCTCACCGTGTATGCCGACGGCAAACCCCTCTCCTCCGTGAAGAAAATGATCCTGACCCCCGGTGAAATGGTGGTGCAGCCCCTGAATGAAAAAATGCTGGCAGCCTGCCAAAGCGCCGGAGAAATCACCGTGGCCATCACGGAAGAAAAAGCGGTATAATTTCCTTTTTCGCCGCATAGGATGCTGTGGATAACCCCGGGAAAAAACGTGGATGAAAAAACCGGAACCGAAATTTTTCCCGCTTTTTTCATCCACAGGCTGTGAATGAATGAATTGTGAACTGTGTGGATAACCGTTTTTCCCCTCCGGTTTTCATCGGTTTTGAGCCCCGCGCTTGCATTTTTCCGGAAAATATGAGAAAATATTGCTGATCATGGATCCCGGTACGCTCATATCCGGTTCCGCACCGCGGGAACAACCGGACCATTTTTCCTTCCGGGCTCTTTTTTCCCCTTTTCTTCCGATCCGTCCACAGGGTTTTCCCGGGGAAAAATGCCGCCTCTCCGCCACTTTTTTCACTTTTCCACAGTTTCCACACTTCTAATAATACTACTGGATATATATATTTCTACTGCCACTGCACTGCGGCGCGGCAGCCTGAAGGAAAGGAAGTTGACGTATGCATTTCCGGGTACAGACAGACGAAATCAATTACGGGCTGAACATGGTGACCCGGGCGGTATCGCCCCGACCGGCCAAAGCGGCCTATGACGGCGTTATGATAGAAACCGACGGGGACAGCCTGGTTCTGACCTGCACGGATGGAGAAATCTCCATCAAAGCCCGGGTCAGCGCGCTAGTGGAGGAAGACGGGCTGGCGCTTTTGCCCGCGCGTCTGTTCACCGAAATGATGCGCAAGCAGCCCGCGGGCGAAGTGGATGTGAAGGTGGCGGACGGCCGCCGGGCGGAGATCCGCAGCCGGGGCAGCAATACCTCCATGGCCTGCATGGAAGCGGAGGATTTTCCGGATATCCTGGATGTTTCGGGGGAGCATCATCTCTCGCTGCCCTGCGGCAGGCTCCGGGACGCGATAGGGAAAGTGATCTTTGCCGTCAGCACCGATGAGAGCCGCAAGATCCTCACCGGTATCCTGATGGAGGCTTATGAAAAGGAAACGCTGCTGGTGGGGCTGGACGGCTTCCGCCTGGCGCTGCAGCGGATCGAAGCGGACAATCCGCTGCCGGAAGGGAAAAACCAGATCAGCGCCGTGGTGCCGGGAAAAATCTTCGGCGAGTTGGGCAAAATGCTGCCGGACAGCGAAGAAAACGTGCAGATCATTTTCACCGGCGCCCACATCATGTTTGTTTTCGGCGCGGTGAAGGTATATGCCACGCTGCTTACCGGGGAATTCATTGATTATCAGAAGATCCTGCCCTCCACCTGGACCACCGAAGTCATGGTGATGCGCTCCATGCTGTCCGACGCCATCGAACGCTGCTCCCTGATGGCCAGGGAAGGCAAAAACAATCTGATTTATCTGAAACTGAACCTGGACGGCAAAATGGAAATGACCGCCAATGCCGAGCGGGGAGATGTGCATGAAGAAATCGAGATCGGCATTGAGGGCAACGATCTGTCCATTGCTTTCAACTCCCGTTATCTGTCCGATATCATCCATAATGTGGACAGCGAGCGGCTGTGCATGTGTTTCAACAGCAATGTGTCTCCCTGTATGATCAAGCCGGTGGAAGGCAACGAATTCACTTTCCTTGTGCTGCCGGTGAGGATTTTCAACCGGTAAAAAAGGATAAAAGTTTTCTGGGGGGAACCTCTCTTTGGAGCCTAAAGAGAGGTTCCCCCCAGACCCCCTTCCGAGAAAGGCGAAAGATCGGAAGAGCGTCGTGTAGGGAAAGAGTGTAGGATAGGGTGTA
>CAZQAM010000209.1:0-4385 GCA_964591355.1 uncultured Oscillospiraceae bacterium | reverse complement strand
CATCCCCGGAACCTGACGGACCGGCAATTGAAAAATCTGTTCCGTGCAGGCGGCTATGTGGGCGTGAATTTCTATCCCCGGTTTTTGAGCGACGACGGATGGGCCGATCTGGAGACCGTATGCGACCATATCCTGCGCATGATGTCCCTGGGCGGGGAAAGGCAGATAGGCTTCGGCTCCGATTTTGACGGCATCGAATATACGCCCCAGGGGCTTTCCGGCCCGCAGGATTTTCCATACCTGCTGGAAGCCCTGCGCCGCCGGGGGCTGACGGAAGAGGAAATCGCCGGCCTTTGCGGCGGCAACCTGATCGCCTATTTTCAGCGCACCGATCCGAGAGAGTAAGAAAGGGAGAGCACATGCTTGGCATCATTGGCGCCATGGACAAAGAAGTGGACGCGCTGCGGGAAAAAATGGACATTACCAGGGAAAGCCGGGTGGGCTATACCCGTTATTATGCCGGCACATTGCTGGGTGTGCCGGTGTGCCTGGCCCGGTGCGGCATCGGCAAGGTGCACGCGGCGCTGTGCGCCCTGGGCATGATCCTGGAATACAGGCCAGACGCCATCCTCAATATCGGCGTGGCGGGGGCGCTGCGGGATTCCCTGCAGGTGGGCGATTTCGTGATCGCCCGCAGCGCCGTGCAGCACGATATGGATACCACCCCCATCGGCGATCCCCTGGGGCTGATCTCCGGGCCGAACCTCGTGCATATCCCCTGCGATGAAAAGCTGTCCCAGCTGCTGATGCAGGCGGCGCGGCAGCGCGGCCTGACCGTGGAGCGGGCCGCCATCGCCACCGGGGACCAGTTCATCGCCGGTGCCGGAAAGAAAGATTTTTTAAGCTTCACCTTTGACGCCGCCGCCTGCGATATGGAGGGCGGAGCCATCGCCCAGTGCTGCTATGAAATGAATGTGCCCTACGCCGCCTGCCGCTGCATCTCCGACAGCCGCCTGGGCGACGGCAGGGAATACGAGGAAAAAGCGTCTTACGCCTGCGCCCGGGAAGGGGAGCTTCTGCAGGCGTTCATGCCATTATATCAACAGGAAATTGAGGTGCAGAGCCATGGATAAGTGGGACGTGCGGTTTATGGAAATGGCCCGGGTGGTCTCCTCCTGGACCAGCTGCTTTGCCCCCGGGCGGGCCATCGGCGCGGTGATCGTGAAGGACAAGCGCATCATGACAACCGGCTACAACGGCGCCCCCGCCGGCATGAAAACCTGCCGGGAAAAGGGCGAGTGCCTCCGGCGGAAGCTGGGCATTCCCAGCGGCACCCGGGCGGAGGTGTGCTATGCCGCCCACGCGGAGCAGAACGCCATCCTGCAGGCGGCCAAGCTGGGCATCAGCATCGACGGCGCCACGCTGTACTGCACCCATCAGCCCTGCTCCATCTGCGCCAAGATGATCGTCAACGCCGGGATCCGGCGGGTGGTCTATGAGCAGGGGTATCCCGATCCCTTCACGCTGGAGATTTTCGGCGAAACCGGCGTGCGGCTGGAGAAATACGAAGTCCCTGAAAAAACCGCCGATCAGAGTAAGGAGTAATACGATGTTGAAAAGATCGCTGTGCCTGATCCTGCTGGCATGCCTTTTCCTGCCGCTGTGCGCCTGCGCCGACAGCCGGCCCAATCCCGTGCCCGTGCTTTCCCCGGAAGAGATCCGGGAAACCCCCCGGGGCATTCATCATTATATGCTGATCTGCTTTGGCGACAGCTGGCATGTGAACCTGAATAACCCGCCCCCCACCGACGGGCTGATCCTGGTGACCATCGACGAATACGCCAAACGGGTCATGCTTACCAGCTTTATCCGGGATATGATCATCCAGCGCAATGAAGACGATTTCAGCCGCATCAACAACATCGTGCCCATGTACAGCCCCAAAACCAAAGGCGGCAAGGACGGCGTGGCGGGCTTGAAGATGCTGGTGGACACCATCAACAGCCATTTTGATCTGCGGATCGAGAAATTCATCGCCATGGACTGGAGCATGGTGCAGAACATCGTGGACGCCGTGGGCGGCGTGGACCTGCATATCACCAACGCCGAAGCCAAATACCTGAAGGCCTATTCCATCACCAACTGGACCACGCCGCGCATGGGCAGCGGAGGCGACTATCATTTCCCCGGCCATGCCGCGGTGATCTACATGCGTATCCGCAAGGTGCCCACCGAGGTTTACCTGCACGATGACGGCTCCATGAAGGCCGATACTTACGATGTGGGTCGCACCCGCCGGGCGCGCACCGTGCTGATCAATATCGCCGACAGCCTGAAGGATATCACCTATGACGACGCGGTGAAGCTGCTGGATGTGATCGTCAACAACATCCTCTACACCAACATGACCACCGAGGATCTCATGGAAGCGCTGAACCTGGCCCTGCAGCTCAAGGGCACCGCCGTGGAGCAGATCCGCATGCCGGTGGACGGCACCTATCATCCCAAGGCCCTGGCCAATATGGCCACCCAGGAAGTGGATTTTATCGCCAACCGCAAGGCGCTGTGGGATTTTTTCCTGAACAGCTATGTGGTGGTGGAAGACGAGGATGAAGAATGAGGTTCCAAGCAGTCATTTTCGATATGGACGGCCTGCTGATGGACAGCGAGCTGGTGGGATTGACCGTGATGCATCAGTGCGGGATGCTGCAGGGGTATGATATTCCCCTGGACAGAGTGCGCCACACCCTGGGCTCCAACTCTCAGTCCTCCGGGGAATACTATCATCAGTTTTATCCGGACCTGGATACGGACCGGCTGTTTCTGGATTTCAGAGACGCCATGTGCCGCCTGGCCCGGGAAGGGGGCATCCCGCTGAAGAAGGGGGCCCGGGAATTGCTTTCCGCCCTGAAGCGGCGGGGGATCCCCCGGGCTGTGGCCTCCTCCAGCGGCCTGCCCATCATCCAAACCTATCTGGAATCGGCGGGGATTTTGGCGGATTTCAGCGCCCTGGTCACCGCGGTCGGCCTGCCCTCCAAGCCCGCGCCGGATGTGTTTTTGAAGGCGGCGGGGCTCGTTGGCGCGCAGCCAAAGGACTGCCTTGTGCTGGAGGATTCCTCCAACGGAGTGAAGGCCGGCCGCGCCGCCGGCATGACGGTGTGCATGGTGCCCGATCTGATCCCCTTCACGGAAGCGCTGGCGCCTTACTGCGACCATGTATTGGAGGACCTGACCAAGGTCATCCCCCTTCTGGACGTATGAACGCCGCCATCGTATGCGTGGGCCGCCTGCGGGAAAGCTTTTACGCCGATGCGGCCAAAGAATATCTGAAGCGCCTTTCCCGCTTTGGAAAAACCGAGCTCATCGAGGTGCCGGATCTGCCCGAGCCCGCCAACGCCTCCGACGCCGACCGGGCGAAAGTCATGGAAAAAGAAGGCCAGCAGATCCTCTCCCGCCTCCGCCTGGGGGACCGGGTGATTGCCCTGTGCGTGAACGCGCCGCAGTATGACAGCGAGGCCTTTGCCCGGCATTTGAAGGAGATGGAAATGCTGTCCGGCGCCCGGCAGGTGTTTGTGATCGGAGGATCCCTGGGCCTTTCCCCCGCCGTGCTGCAGCGGGCCGATGAAAAAATCTCCTTTTCCAAAATGACTTTTCCCCATCAGCTGGCCCGGGTGATCCTGCTGGAGCAATTGTACCGCGCCTGCAAGATCAACGCCGGGGAAAAATATCACAAATAAGGGTGACGGCATGTATACGGTGCACGAAGGCGCTCCCGCGGATCCCCGGCCCGAAAACGAAGAAGCGGTATACCGCTTCCTGCAGGATCTGGGCATTTCCTTTACCCGCATCGACCACGAGGCGGTGCACACCATGGAGGACTGCGCCGCCATCGACCGGGCCCTGGGCGGCCCCATCTGCAAGAACCTGTTCCTGTGCAACCAGCAGAAAACCGCGTTTTATCTGCTGATGCTCCGGGAAGACAAGGCTTTCAAAACCAGGGATGTCTCCAAGCAGCTGGGCGTCAGCCGCCTTTCCTTCGCAAGCCCTGAGCACATGGCGCAGTATCTGCACATTTCCCCCGGCGCCGTCAGCCCCATGGGCCTGCTCTTTGACAGCGCCCGGGACGTCCGGCTGATCCTGGACCGCGACCTGCTCACCAGCCCGTATCTGGGCTGCCACCCCTGCGTGAACACCGCCTCCATCCGGCTGCGTATGCAGGATTTTCTGGAAGTCTTCCTGCCCGCCGCGGGCCACACGCCCACCCTGGTGACCATCGCGCCGCCGGAGGAGCCATAATGCATATACACCGGGAAAAAAGCGACAGTCATCCCTGCCGCATGCTTGTATCCATTCTATCAGATCAGAAGAACCGCGCGCGGAAAGCGCGCGGTTTTTATACTATTTCTCGTCTAAAAAATTGAAAGATTCGGGATGGATTTTTTGTC
>CAZQAM010000208.1:0-4392 GCA_964591355.1 uncultured Oscillospiraceae bacterium | reverse complement strand
GAAAGCGGTCTTTTCCCCGGTTATGCTGTCCACGGGCGTTTCGACGGGAGGATAACCGGTGAGGGCGCACTCATGGAAGCAGACCAGCCGTGCCCCGGCCTCCGCTGCAGACTGAATGCCCCGGCGGATATGCGCAAGGTTTTCCTCCATATCCGCTCCGCTGGCGAATGGGTAACAGGCAATTCTCATCTGATATCCCTCAATTCAACCTACATAAAGAAGGGCAAAAGCGCTTTCCTAAAAGGGAAAAAATCCGGCTTTCCTGGAAGGGGGTGCAGGGGGGAACCGTTCTTTGGCCCCCTCATCCGTCATTCCTCCATTCAGCTTCTCCGAAGGGAAGCAGCAGTGATTTTCATGAAAAGTGCAAAAGGCCGGCTTTCTTGGAAGGGGGGGCAGGGGGAAACCGTTCTTTGGCCCCCTCATCCATCATTCCTCCATTCAGCTTCTCCGAAGGGAAGCAGCAGTGATTTTCATGAAAAGTGCAAAAGGCCGGCTTTCTTGGAAGGGGGTGCAGGGGGAAACCGTTCTTTGGCCTCCAAAGAACGGTTTCCCCCTGCCTTTCCATCCCGTCCTCCCCCGTCAATGCTCCGCCTTGCGCACGCGTTCCCGGCGGCGGCGGGAGGGCTGATGCTTCGTGGCTGGGGCATCGCCGCGGATGGCAAAGAGCTGGTCGCGGAGCTTGGCCGCCTTTTCGAAATCCAGCTGAGAGGCGGCGGTGAGCATCTGGTCCTCCAATTGCTTGATCCATTCCGCTCTTTCCTCGTCCGCCACCTGATCGGGGATCTCCCCGCTGGCCTTATCGGTGATTTCCAGCAGGGCCCGCACGGCGGTTTTCACCGATTCGGGGGTAATGCCCATCTTTTCGTTGTAAGCTTCCTGCAGCGCACGGCGACGGTTGGTTTCGCCGATGGCGGCCATCATGGAATCCGTCGGCGCGTCGGCGTACATGATCACCCGGCCCTCCACGTTTCTCGCGGCGCGGCCGATGGTCTGGATCAGGCTGGTTTCCGAGCGGAGGAAGCCTTCCTTGTCCGCGTCCAGGATGGCCACCAGGGCCACCTCCGGCAAATCCAGGCCCTCGCGCAAAAGGTTGATGCCCACCAGCACGTCGTATTCCCCCATGCGCAGCTCCCTGATCAGCTTGGTGCGCTCCAGGGTCACGATATCGGAATGGAGATAGCGGACGCGGATGCCCAGTTCGTCCAGATAATCCGTCAGGCTCTCCGCCATTTTTTTGGTCAGGGTCGTGACCAGCACCCGCTCCTTCCTTTCCACCACCTGATGGATCTCTCCCACCAGATCGTCCACCTGGCCGGTGGCGGGCCGCACGATGACCCGGGGATCCAGAAGGCCCGTGGGCCGGATGATCTGCTCCACCGTCTGGCTGGCCTGTTCCTTTTCGTAAGGCCCGGGGGTGGCGGAAACATATATCACCTGACGGATGCGCGCCCGGAACTCATCGAAGGTCAGCGGCCGGTTGTCAAAGGCGGAAGGCAGGCGGAAGCCGTATTCCACCAGCATGTTTTTCCGGGCCCGGTCCCCGGCGTACATGGCGCGTATTTGAGGCACGGTGACGTGGCTTTCGTCGATCATCAAAAGGAAATCCCCGGGAAAATAATCCAGCAGGCAGAAGGGCGGCTCTCCGGGCTGCCGGCCGTCAAAATACCGGCTGTAATTCTCGATGCCGCTGCAAAAGCCGATTTCCCGCAGCATTTCAATGTCGTACCGGGTGCGCTGAGTGATGCGCTGAGCCTCCAGGAGCTTGCCTTCTTTCTCAAATTCCGCCGCCCGGGCGTACATGTCCCGCTCGATTCGGGCGATATTCTCCTCCCGGTTTTCGGCGCTGGTGGCGTAATGGGTGGCCGGGAAGATCGCGGCGTGCTGCACGGTGTGCAATACATGGCCGTCCACCACCGAAAACTCGCTGATCCGGTCGATCTCGTCGCCAAAAAACTCCACTCTCACGCCATTTTCCTTCATCCCGGCAGGGATGATCTCCACCGTATCCCCACGAACCCGGAAATTTCCGCGGTCAAACCCCACATCATTGCGCTCATATTGGATATCCACCAGATGCCGCAGAAGGTCGCCCATTTCCAGATGCATGCCCGGCCGCAGGGAAATCATCTGCCCTTCGTATTCGCTGGGATCGCCCATGGAATAAATGCAGCTGACAGAGGCGACAATAATCACGTCTTTTCTTTCCTTCAGCGCGGCGGTGGCGCTGTGGCGCAGGCGGTCGATTTCCTCATTGACGGAGGCGTCCTTTTCAATGTAGGTGTCGGAAGAGGGGATGTAAGCCTCCGGCTGGTAATAATCATAATAGGAAACGAAATATTCCACCGCACTGTCCGGAAAGAACGCGCGGAACTCGGCGCAGAGCTGGGCCGCCAGGGTCTTGTTGTGGGCGATGACCAGCGTAGGCCGCTGCACTTTTTCGATCACCGAGGCCATGGTAAAGGTTTTGCCCGATCCGGTGACCCCCAGCAGCACCTGGGCGGGCATGCCGGCCCGGACCCCTGCCGCTAATGCCTCAATGGCCTGGGGCTGATCTCCCCGGGCGGTATACGGCGCTTTCAAAACAAACTGATTCATGGTTTCCTCCCCGGCAAAAACACAATTTTGCCAAACAATATTTTACCATATTCGCCTGGCTTTGCCAACCTTAAAATATTGGCTGGCAGCCGTCGGCATGGCCGGATTTCAGGCGGCGCTATGCTGAAAAAATCTTACTGGGAGCCGCGCCGCGGCGCTTTTGGGTCGGTGATCTTTTGATGCGGCGGGGACACAATGACTCCGAAATAGAAAAATTTTCGGAGGTGCGTCCCCATGCCCCAATACAGAATTGCCCAATCTCCCCGCTTATCGGGGGAAGTGCCGATCAGCACGTCGAAAAACGCGGTGCTGCCCATCCTGGCGGCGGCGCTGCTGACCCAGGAAGAAGTATTGATCCACCAGGTGCCCGCCCTCACCGACGTGAGCAACATGGTGGAGATCCTTTCCGCCTGCGGCGCGGAAACGAAGGAAGAAGACAGGTGCGTCCGGATCCGGGCCGTGGGCGTGGGCAGCCCAGGTAATCACGCGCTCATGCGCACCATGCGGGCGTCGGTGCTGATTTTAGGCCCGCTGCTGGCCCGCACAGGGATGTGCGAAATGACCATGCCCGGCGGCTGCGCCATCGGCCAAAGGCCCATTGACCTGCATTTGAAGGGCCTGATCAAGCTGGGCGCGCGGGTAGAGCAGGAGGGCGGCGTGGTGCAGGTCAGCGGCGGGCTGCGGGGCGCCAATATCTACCTGGATTTTCCCAGCGTGGGCGCCACGGAAAACCTGCTGATGGCCGCGGTGCTGGCCAAAGGCATCACCCGCATCGAAAACGCCGCCAAGGAGCCGGAAATCGCCGATCTGTGCCAATGCCTGGTCCAGATGGGAGCGCGTATCGCCGGGATCGGCACCGCCAATCTGACGGTGGAGGGCGTGGAGCATCTGCACGGCGCGGAATACACCCCCATTCCCGACCGCATCGAGGCCGGCACCCTGGCCTGCGCCGCCGCCCTCACCGAGGGCAGCGTACTATTGGAAAACGCCCGGAGCGATCACATGCGGGCGCTGCTGTTCAAGCTGTCCGAGTCCGGCCTCATCTGCCAGGAGGACGCCCGAGGCCTGAGGCTCCGGGGAAAGGCGAAGCATCCCATGGAGGCCCGCACCCTCTCCTACCCCGGCTTCCCCACCGATCTGCAGGCACCGCTGATGACCGTGGCCTGCCAGACCCACGGCCTGTCCGTGATCCTGGAAACGATTTTTGAAAACCGCTTCATGCATGTGGTGGAGCTCAGGCGCCTGGGCGCCCACATCCGGGTGGAAGGGCAGCTGGCTCTGATCCAGGGCGGGCGGCCGCTGAACGGCAGCCGGGTCACCGCCACCGATCTGCGCGCCGCGGCGGCGCTGATGCTGGCCGGGCTCACAGCCCAGGGAGAAACGCTGCTGGATGATCCCGCCGGCCATCTTTTGAGGGGATACGAAGCCCTGGAAGAGAAGCTGCGGGCCCTGGGCGCCGATACGGCGCGGCTGAATGAAAATCCCTGATATTTCCGGAAATCGTGTCCCTATTGTGTCAATTATTGACTTTCTTTTACCTTTGATGTATCATAGGATCGTAAGGAGGGTGTTTCCATGAAAGAACAGCCAGACCAAAGAAAACCGATCCTGTATTACAGCGGGATTGTCCTGATCCTGATGCTGCTGCTGAATATTTTCGTCTTTCCGTCGCTTTTGCAGGCCCAGGTCACCGAAGTCACCTACGACCAGTTCCTTGCCCTGGTGGATGAAGGCAAGGTGACGGATGTGGCTTATGAGGACAATCAGAGATCGGAAGAGCGTCGTGTAGGGAAAGAG
>CAZQAM010000207.1:0-4403 GCA_964591355.1 uncultured Oscillospiraceae bacterium | reverse complement strand
CCCCCCCCCTCTCCTACACTCTTTCCCTACACGACGCTCTTCCGATCTTGAACAGTATTTTTCCAGCTCCATGTTCGGCACGACGCTGAAAAATACCTTCACCATCTCCGCCACCAGCATCGTGCTGGGCTTCCCGGCGCCCATCGTGCTGGCGCTGATCATCAACCAGATCCGCTCCAGCAAATGGAAGCGCACGGTGCAGACCACGGTCTACATTCCATACTTCATTTCCACGGTGGTGCTGGTGTCCATGCTGAATGTGCTGTTCGCCAAAAAAGGCGGCGTGCTGTCTGACTTCCTCAAAAGCATCAGCCTGGTGTCGCCCAAAGCCAACCTGATCGGCCAGGCGAAATACTTTGTGGCAATGTACGTGGGCAGCGGCATCTGGCAGAGCATGGGCTGGAACAGCATCATCTATATTGCCGCCCTGTCCTCCGTGGACACGCAGCTCTACGATGCCGCCAAAATCGACGGCGCCAACCGCTGGCAGCGCGTGGTGCACATCGAGTTCCCTGTGCTGGTGCCTACCATCATGATCCTGCTGATCATGAACATGGGCGGCATCCTCAACGTAGGCTTTGACAAAGTATTTCTGATGCAGAACACGCTGAATCTGAGCGCATCCCAGGTCATCTCCACCTATGTGTATGACGTGGGCGTCAAATCCTCTCAGTTTTCCTTCGGTACTGCCGTGGGCCTGTTCACCAACGTGGTGAATTTCGTCTTCCTGCTGACGGCCAACTGGGTCAGCAAGCGGGTCACCGGCAGCGGGCTGATGTAAGGAGGGGATGCAGATATGACAGCGCAGAAGTCGATCAAGGATCTTCGGAAAACGGAAGTGCGGGGCAACAGGATCCGTGAAACGAGCCTGGGCGACCGCATCTTTGGCGGGGCCGTCATCGCCCTCAGCGTGCTTTGTTTTCTGATTATCCTCTATCCTCTCTGGTTCGTGGTGATCGCCTCCATCTCCAATTCGGACATGGTGAACCAGGGCAAGGTGACTTTCCTGCCCGTGGATGTAAGGTTCTACGGCTATGATCAGGTGTTTTCCGACAGCCGGATCTGGAACGGGTACATGAATACCATCATCTATGTGGTTGCCGGCACCGCGCTGAACCTGGCGGTGACCATGCCCGCCGCTTACGCCCTGTCGCGGCCGGACTTCCGGGCCCGCAACGCGGTGATGACCTACTTTGTGTTCACCATGTATTTTTCCGGCGGTCTGGTGCCTCTGTATATGACCATCAGCAGCCTGGGGCTGATCAGCACCAAATGGATCCTGATCATTTTCCTGGCGGTGAATACCTACAATCTGATCATTGCCCGCACGTTCATTCAGAACAGTATCCCCAACGATCTGTACGAAGCCGCCATCCTGGATGGGTGCGACCACTTCACCTATTTCTGGAAAGTGGTGCTGCCGCTGTCGAAGGCGGTCATCTCGGTGGAGATCCTGTACTATGGCGTGTATCACTGGAACGATTACTTCAATGCTCTGGTGTACAACTACAAGCAGAGCAATGAGCCGCTGCAGATGGTTCTGCGCCGCATCCTGCTTCTGAACGAGGCCTATGCCAGCGGCAACGGCGGAGTGCAGGGTGGCTATGGCCAGTCCTCGGCCGACCAGGTGAAATACGCGGTCATGATCGTATCCACCGTGCCCATCCTGTGCGTCTATCCTTTCGTGCAGAAGTACTTCGAGAAGGGCGTCATGATCGGCGCGGTCAAGGGCTGATATTTGAAAATCAACATATAAGCGGGGGTATTCTTATGAGGGGATACTCCCGCTTTTTAAAAGAGGGAAGAAAAGATGATACAGAACAAGCTGCGCGGAGCGGATTACAGAAACGTAACGCTGCTGGAAAGCCCTTTCCGGGAGCAGCGGGACGAAACCATCGAACTGTATTTAAAGCATCCCTCCAACGACGACATCCTGCACCGTTACCGCCTGCGGGCGGGCATTCCCTCCAGCGTGAAGGGCATGGTGGGCTGGGGACCGTCCATTGGGCAGTACCTGGGGGCCTATGCGAAGTGGTACAGCAACACGGACGACCGCCGGATCTATGAAAAAGCCATGGATCTGTTCCGGGGCTGGGCGGAATGCGTGGAGAAATGCGATTCTCTGCTGGACAACGGCACCTATATGTGGGAAAAATTCCTGGGCGGGCTGCTGGATATGTACGAATTCATGGGTGTGGAAGAGGTGAAGCCCTGGATTTGTCGCATCACGGAATACGCCAAAGCCCGGTTCATCACCGATATTCCCCGGGATGGCGTGCAGGATCACCGGATGCTGGGGCAGATCGAATGGTACACGCTGCCGGAAAATCTGTTCCGCGCGTATCAGCTCTTCGGCGATCAGATTTATCTGGATATGGCCAGGGAATGGCTCTATCCCTATATGTGGGACAAATTGGCCGCGGGATGCGACGATGTGGGTCCCCGTCATGCCTACAGCCACGTGAACAGCCTGTCCTCCGCCGCCCGGGCTTATATTGTGACGGAGGATCCCCATTACCTGCAGGTCATCGAAAAAGGCTACCAGATTCTGACCCGGCGCCATATTTACGCCACCGGCGGATACGGCCCCGGAGAAATGCTCTTTGGAGAGGATCCCGGGTATCTGGGCAATTCCATCCTGCCTGCCTGGGACAATGAATTGACCCGCACCGGCAAATTGACCTGGACCAACTTCGGGGGCGGTATATCCACCCGCTCCGACGCCTGGGGCTCTTGCGAAGTGAGCTGCTGCAGCTGGGCTGTATTCAAATTGTGCAATTACCTGCTCAAGCTTACCGGGGACGCCCGGTATGGGGACTGGTGCGAAAAGCTGCTGATCAACGGGACCCTGGGGCAGCCGCCTGTCACATCCAGGGGCCAGGTGCTTTATTACGCCAGTTATTTCCTGGACGGGGCCATCAAATCCTATGAGGACAGGCGCCTGCAGCATATGGGTCAGAATTTCGTCTGGCAGTGCTGCACCGGCACCTTCCCTCAGGACACGGCGGAGTATGCCAATATGATCGCGTACTTCGACGATCGGAATACCTATATCAGCCAGCTCATCCCCGCTGAAATCCAATTCAGCATTGGCGGCGGGGAGGTGACGCTGGTCAGCGACGGCGATTTCCCCCGGAAGCCTGAAGCCCATTTCCGGGTGAAGGTGAGCCAGCCGGTTCCCTTCGGCCTGAAAATCCGTGTGCCCGAGTGGGCGGTGAACGGCAATCGGTTGTTCATTAACGGCAGGGAAGAAGCGCTGCCCATCGTGCCCGATACCTGGCTGGCCATCGACAGAACCTGGCAGGACGGGGATGAAGTGACCCTGTCGCTGCCTTATGCGCTGAAATTCAAGGCCGTCGATCCGGAGCATCCCAACGCCGTTGCCCTGTGCTACGGTCCGTTGGTGCTGTGCTGCGATGAAATGACCGTGCTGGTAGGCGACCGGGAGCACCCTGAAAAGTGGTTCGAGCCGGTGGAGGGGGAAGAAAACACCTTCCGCACTTTGCCTGGGCACAGCGGCATCTATGCGCACATCTGCCGCACCTTCAGGCCCTATTACACGGTGGGGCTGATGAAGTGGTATTACATGTACAACCGCATTTATCCTGATATGGAAACCCTGGACAGACAGCATCAGGGAACGTAATGGAGGAAGAAGATCATGGATTTTTTTGAGAAGAGAGGACTGCAGCTCATTTGGCGGAACGCCGGGGAAACCCTGCTGATCGAGCCCTGGGGGCCGGACAGCCTGCGGGTGCGCTCGGTGCTGATGGGGGACTTGCGGGACGACCGCTTTGCCCTGCTGGATCCCGTGCCCTGCGAAGATACGGAAATCGGCATAACAGATGAGACCCACGCCTTCCTCCGCTGCGGGAAGATCACCGCCCGGGTGGAGGTGCGGGGATGGAAAAGAAAGGCGCATCTTTCCTTTGTGAATCAGAAGGGCGAAACCCTTCTGGAAGAAACGGACGGGGAAAACGCGCTGGTGCTGAATGCCCGGAAGTTCGAGCCCATTCTGGGCGGAGACTACGCCCTGACCGCCACCTTCAAGGGCGTGGACGGGGAACGCATTTACGGCATGGGCCAGTATCAGGAGGAATATATCGACTGGAAGGGCTGCACGCTGGAATTGGCCCACCGCAATTCCCAGGCCAGCGTGCCTATGTACATGTCCAGCCGGGGCTATGGCTTTCTGTGGCACAACCCGGCCATCGGCTCTGTGACCTTTGGCCGCAACCGCACCACCTGGCACGCCGATACCACCAAACAGCTGGATTACTGGATCACCGCCGGGGACAGGCCAGAGGATATCAGCCTGAACTACGCCCGGGCCACCGGTTTTCCGCCCATGATGCCGGAATACGGCCTGGGCTTCTGGCAGTGCAAGCTGCGCTACTGGAACC
>CAZQAM010000206.1:427-4413 GCA_964591355.1 uncultured Oscillospiraceae bacterium | reverse complement strand
AGGACTCGAACCCTCAACAAAGGTTTTGGAGACCCACGTGTTACCATTACACCATTCCCCTACGCAGCAGGAATATTATATCCGAAGGATCCTGAATTGTCAACCATGAATTTTCTCCGCCTGCGCAGAGGCGTCTTCCGCGGCAATTCCTCACATTTCGCAGGAATGGATTGAAAATAATGAGGAAAAATGTTACAATTCTTGCAGAGCACACCAAAAAGGGGGGAAGTTCTGTGTCCGAGCACACAGGACATCGGGAGAGGCTTCGTCTGCGCTTCAAAAAAGAGGGGCTGAATGGTTTCGCGCCTCACGAAGTGCTGGAATTGCTGCTGACCTATGCCATTCCGCGGGTGGATACCAATCCCATCGCCCACGCGCTGATCCGCCGTTTCGGTTCATTGCACGGCGTGCTGGAGGCCAGCCCGGCGGAACTGGAGCAAGTGCCGGGCATAGGGCCCGGAGCGTCCGCCCTGATTGCGCTGATGATGCCCATCCTGCGGATGTACCAGCAGGAAAAGCAGCTGCCCCGGCTGAGAGTGGATACCTATGCCAATCTGGCATCCTACTGCCGCAGCCTGTTCCTGGGGGTGAATCAGGAGCAGCTCTACCTTTTGTGCTTTGACGCCAAGCTGTGCCTCACTGCCGCGGTGCTGCTTTCCTCCGGCACACCCACGGAAGTCGGCATCAATCCGCGGCTGATCATGCAGGAGCTGATGCGCCACAACGCCGTCAGCGCGGTGCTGACACACAATCATCCAAGCCTCTCTCCGCAGCCCTCCAGCGAGGACATTGAACTGACCCTGGAAGCGCAGCGCCTGATGAACAGCGTGGGCATCCGGCTCATTGAGCACGTCATTATCGCCGGGGATAAGGATTACGGCATCCTTTCCGATCAGGACCTGACAGCCGATCCCGCAATTCCCGCCCTGGCGGCGGACCGGCCCCAGCGAAAGCTGCCCGCCCGGAAACGGACAGAACGCTGACACGCAGTCAAAAACATGCTCGCTGCAGCCGATAAAAGCAGAGCTTATAAAAGGAACGTGTACTTTATCTGAATCAGAGAAAGTACACGTTTCCTTTCAGTCCAGTTCCCTGTGGGCATCCTCCACCAGCCGCCGGATCCTCTCGGGAGAAACGGCTTCGCCGGCGCCGGGGCGGATATCAGCCAGGAATTCGATGTTCCCGGCCGGGCCCTTGATGGGAGAAAAGGTCAGGCCTTCCACATGCCAGCCAAAGGAGGGGGCGAACAGGCAGATTTCCTCGATCACCCGGCGGTGAACTTCCGCCTCCCGCACTACGCCGTGCTTGCCCACCTGCCCCCGGCCCGCTTCAAACTGGGGCTTGATGAGGGTCAGGAACCGGCCCTCCTTCCCCATGATGGCGGCGGCCGTCGGCAGGATCAGCCGGATGGAAATAAAGGATACGTCCATCACCGCCAGATTGGGGCGCCGGTCGAAATCCGCCGCCGTCAGGGTCCGGGCGTTGGTGCGCTCCATGACCGTGACCCGGGGATCCTGGCGCAGCTTCCAGTCCAGCTGGCCGTAGCCCACGTCGATGGCGTACACGTGGGCGGCGCCGTGGCGCAGCAGCACATCCGTGAATCCGCCGGCCGCGGCGCCGATATCCATGGCGACGCAGCCCCGGACGTCGGCGCCGAATGCCATAATGGCCTTTTCCAGTTTATGGCCTCCCCGGCTTGCAAAAGCGTCCTGCCCGCCCCGGAGCACCACGGCCGCGTCTTCCGCCACCTGCTCCGAGGCTTTGAGCACCTTCTTTTCCCCGATATACACCTGTCCGGCCATGATCAGGGCCTGGGCTTTTTCCCGGCTGTCCGCCAGGCCGTGGGCCGCCATATATACGTCGATCCGCTGCTTCATGGCCGCACCGCCTTAAGCGCCTGCGCGGCGATCTGCTCCGCCGTCAGGCCATAACGGGCCAGCAATTGCCTTCGGCTTCCGTGAGGAATATACCCGTCGGGCAGCGCCAGCATGGCCCTGGGCCCCGGCAAATGCAGCGCGGCGCACCGCTGGGACAGGATCGCCCCCAGGCCGAAGGATGCGATATGCTCTTCCACCGTGATCAGAGGAACGCCCTGGCCGCTCAGGCGCGCCAGCAGGCCGTCATCCGCCGGCGACAGGGTGGACGCGTTGATGACTCCGGCCTGTACGCCCTGCTTTTCCAGGATTCCCGCCGCGGAAAGGCATTCCTCCGCCAGGGCGGAATAGGTGATCAGCGCCGCGTCGCGGCCCTCCCGCAGGGCTTCCCATTTCCCTGCCGAGAACCCGGCAAAGGGCAGAGAGATCCGGGTATTTTTGGGATAACGGATGGCCACCGGCTCCCTGACGGATAGGCTCCAATCGATCATGGCCCGCAATTCCGCCTCGCAGCAGGGCGACAGCAGGGTCAGGCCCGGGATGGCATAGAGCATGGAAACGCCGTAAATCCCGTGGTGGGTGGCCCCGTCTTCGCCCCCCAGGCCGGCCCGGTCCATCAGGAAAACCACCGGCAGATGCTGCAGGCATACATTTTCGATGATCTGATCGTATGCCCGCTGCAGAAAGGTTTCATAAATGGCCACAAAGGGGCGCATGCCCCCCGCTGCCATGCCGGACGCCAGGGTGACCGCGTGTTCCTCGGCGATGCCCACATCGAACAATCGGTCCGGGTACTGCCGGGCAAAGGATGAAAAGCCCGTGCTGTCCGTCATGGCGGCGGTGATCACGCAGATCTCCCGCCGGCTTTGCGCCATTTCCGTCAGGTACGCGCCGGCGGCAGCGCCCAGGGTCGGGCCGTCCTTTTCATCCTGGGGGAGGAAAGGCGACACGCCGTGGTATTTTTCCGGTCTCTCTTCCGCATCCCGGAAGCCATTGCCTTTCCGGGTCGCCACATGCAGCACCACCGGCTCGTCCATCTCCCTCAGGCGCCGCATGATCCGCTCCATTTCCGCGATGTCATGCCCGTCCACGGGACCGAAATACCGGAACCCCAGGGCGGTAAAATACCGGTCCCGCACCAGAGCGTTGCGCACCCTGTTTTTGATCCGCTGGAACGCGTTATACAGCGTGCGGCTGCCCAGGGGCGCCCTGCGCAGCGCGTCCGCCACCGCTTTTTTGGTTCCCAGCCATCCCCGGCTGAGGCGAAGGCGGGTCAATTGCCGGGAAAGCGCCCCCACATTCCTGGAAATGGACATGCCGTTGTCGTTGACGATGATCAGCAGCGCCGTTTTTCCGCTGCCCGCGTCGTTCAGCGCTTCATAGCTGATGCCGCCGGTCAGCGCTCCGTCCCCCACCACAGCGGCTATTTTGTAGTTTTCCCCCCTCAAATCTCTGGCCCGGGCCATGCCCAGCGCCTGGGAAATGGCCGTGGAGGCGTGGCCGGCGTCCAATACATCGTATTCGCTTTCCTCATGCCGGGGAAAGCCGCAGATGCCGTCGATCTTCCGCAGGGTGGAAAACCGGTCCTGCCGCCCGGTCAGCAGCTTATGGGCATAGCATTGATGCCCCACGTCAAAAATGATTTTGTCCCGGGGGCAGTCAAAAGCCCGGTGCAGCGCGATGGTCAATTCCACCGCGCCCAGGTTGGAAGCCAGATGGCCCCCGTTCACGGCCACGGTTTTGATGATCTCTTCCCGCATTTCCCGGGCCAGATGGGGGAGCTCCTCGGGCGGGATCTTTTTCAGATCCTCGGGCCCGCTGATTTGGGACAGATTCATGCAGTCAACTCCACAGATTCAAAGAAATTTCCGGATTCATTATACACTGAGATCCCCGTTTTGTAAACCGAGCCGCCCCGGCCCATGCGCCGCTGACTTGTAAAAAGGCGCGAAATCACGGAAGCAAGCAGGATTTTTCCGGCGCTGTTCCGAAATATTGAAGGGTATATCCATTACTCCCCCGGAGGGTCGAAGATGAAATGTCCCAACTGCGGCTACTGGAACCGGGCCTCCTTTACCCGCTGCTTTCGCTGCGGAGAAGCGCTGCCCCGGG
>CAZQAM010000206.1:0-417 GCA_964591355.1 uncultured Oscillospiraceae bacterium | reverse complement strand
CCTACACGACGCTCTTCCGATCTGAAGAAGCTGCTGAACAAAAACCGAATATCCCGGAGGCTGAGCCTGCCGGAACCGTTTATATTCGAACCAGCGAAGAAGGCCGGATCACCTCCGCCATGGATGAAAGGGACCGGCTGGCCCAGGAAATGAAGGATCTGGTGGCCCGGAAGCAGCGCGGCGAAAAAGAGCAGCAGCGCCTCCGGGAAAGCGGCGCCCGGCAGGGCTTTGCCCCCACAGGCCGCAGCGTGCAGACCCTCACCGGCGGCACCGACGCGTCCATCCGCCGCTCCCTGACCGTATCCGGGTATCAGGAACAGATCGAGGGCGACGTGCGCCCGGACGCCATCCAGGTCAAATCCAGCCGGGTCATCGAATACGATGAATACGGCGACGGCCCCATGGATCCGCCCCTGA
>CAZQAM010000205.1:0-4419 GCA_964591355.1 uncultured Oscillospiraceae bacterium | reverse complement strand
TGTGACGGTAAAAACCGGCGATGGCGCGGGGGCGGTACGCGCTTCAGCCAACAGCCGGGGCGGTTTCGGCGGCCGCGGCCGGTGGGACGATTGGGGAACCACAGCAAACACGGACAGTAACAGCGTGTCCCAAAAGGCCGTGAAGGCCGCGACGGATCTGACCGTATCAGGCGGAACCTACATTTTTAACTGTGCTGATGACGGCCTGCACGGCGTCAACGTGACCGTGAACGGCGGAACCTTTTCCATCCTCTCCGGCGACGACGGCATGCATGCCGACAAGGACATGGCGGTGAACGCGGGAAGCATTGACATCGCCCAGTGCTATGAGGGCCTGGAAGGCGAAAACGTGACCGTGAACGGCGGCAGCATCCGCATCATCGCGTCGGATGACGGCATCAACGCTGCTGGCGGCAGCGACGGATCCGGCTTTGGCGGCTGGGGCCGGGGCGGCGGTTTCAATAATTCGGGCAGTGGCGGCATGCTGACCATCGCAGGCGGTGAAATCGCCGTTACCGCGGGAGGCGATGGCCTGGACAGCAATGGCAGCATCCTCATCTCCGGCGGCGTCACCGGCGTGTGGGCCGCTACCACTACCGGGGAAGGAGCCATTGATTTTAATGGAAACGGCACGCTGACAGGCGGCACCCTCATCGTGGCCAGCACCGGCGGCGTGATGCGGGATACGTCGGGCCTGTCCGGCCAGAGCGTCATGGCCTTCTCCGCTTCCGGCAGCGCCGGGGAAACTGTGACGCTGATGGATCAGAACGGCGCGCTCCTTGGAACCTTTACACCGGAAAGCGCCTTTGACACCCTGATGGTCTCTTCCGCCAATTTACAGGAAGGAAGCCCTTGCACAGTTCTTTGCGGCACCAGGACCCTGTACAGCGGAAGCATGACCAACAGCATGGCGGGGGCAAACGGTTATACAGGTTTCGGCAACGGCAGAAAGAACCGGAGGGGTTGGTAAAGATGACGGAAAGCTTTGCCCGAGTGGAAGTCAAATACCTGCTGTCTCTTCCTCAGGCGGCAGCCCTGGAAATGGGCCTCATGCGGCAGGACTTTGAAAAAACTGACTTTGGCAGCCCCAAGGTGCAAAGCCTGTATTACGACACGCCGGACCATGACCTGATCCGCGCGTCCCTGGACCGCCCCGCCTATAAGGAAAAGCTGCGTCTGCGCGCATACGGCGAGCCCGGCACAATTTCCCAATCCTTTGTGGAAATCAAGAAGAAATACAGCGGCGTGGTATACAAGCGGCGGACTTTGCTGCCGCTGCCGGAAGCTATGGACTGCCTGGCCCGGAGCCATATGCCGGAGAAAGCCGGGCAGGTCGGGCGGGAAATTCAGTGGATGATGGATCGGTATGGACTGCAGCCCGCGGCCATCATTGCATACGACCGGGACGCCTGGTTCAGCAAGCAGGAGCCGGGGGTGCGCATCACCTTCGACCGGAACCTGACCTTCCGGGACTGGGCCATGGATTTGAATGATCCTGCCCCCGGCATTTCTCTTCTGCCTGCCGGTCAGCGGCTGATGGAAATCAAAACAGGCGGTGCCTATCCTCTGTGGCTGACCAGGCTTTTGCGGGAAGTCAATGCGCAGAGAACGCATTTTTCCAAATACGGAATGGCCTATCAGCGATATATCCAGCCGGGAAAAGCAGGAAATGAAAGGAGCGGAGCGAATTGTTCAATAGTATCTTTGTCAAAGGGAGCCTGACGGCGGGAAGCGTGATGCTGACGCTGGGGCTGGCGCTGCTCCTGGGCTTTGCGGGAGCGCTGTATTACACCAAGAGAAACGTCACAGCCACCCGCTCCTTCGCTTTTACCCTGGCGCTGCTGCCGCTGATCACCGCCACGGTGATCATGGTGGTCAACGGCAATCTGGGAGCGGGCATCGCCGTGGCAGGCTCCTTCAGCCTGATCCGCTTCCGCTCGGTGCAGGGCACCGGGCAGGAGATCCTGGCAGTGTTCCTGTCAGCGGCGGTGGGCCTGTGCCTGGGGGCCGGCTATATGGCGATGGCCTGCCTGCTGATGATTCTGTGTCTTCTCTTTCACGCTTTCCTTTCCCTGTGTAAATTCGGGCAGAAGGCGGAAAGCCAGCGGGAAGTGCGCATTTCCGTTCCGGAAAGCCTGGACTATGACGGCCTCTTTGACGATATTCTGGATGCGCATTTTGCTTCTTATGAACTGATGAAAGTGCGCACGGTGGAGATGGGCGCGGCGTATCAGCTGCTCTATCGGGGTGTGCTGCGGGACGAAAAGTCAGGCAAGCGTTTTCTGGATGCCGTTCGGGAGCGGAACGGCAACCTGCCCGTTGCCTTGGGCAGGATTGCGGAAGACCGCAACGAAATGTAAACGAATGATTTCAACGAAGGGTGCAGGTGAAGCGGCATGCGGATTCTGTTCGCTGAGGATGACCGGGATCTGAACACGGCGGTGAAAACGCTTTTGATCCGTTCCGGATATCAGGTGGACGCCGTGTTCGATGGGGAAGAGGCGCTGGATTATGCCCGGGCAGAATCCTATGATGGCGTGATCCTGGACTGGATGATGCCGGAAATGGACGGTATCACCGCTTTGCGCCAAATGCGGGCGGCGGGCGTCAAAGCCCCCTGCCTGCTTCTGACTGCCCGGGATGCCATTGAGGACCGGGTAACAGGGCTGGACGCCGGCGCCGATGATTATCTGCCCAAGCCCTTCAACGCCCAGGAACTGCTGGCCCGGATCCGGGCGATGCTGCGGCGCCGGGACGCTTATGTGCCGGACGTGATTTCCTTTGAGGATCTTTCCCTGGATAAGGGCACGGGCGAGCTCCATTGCGAAGACCATGCGGTGCGGCTGACCGGGAAAGCCCTTCAGATGATGACGCTGTTCATGGAAAACCCTCGCATCCTCTTTTCCGTGCAGCAGCTGATGGACAAAATCTGGGGCTGGGATACGGAAGCGGAAATCAACGTGGTGTGGGTGAATATTTCCACCCTGCGAAAGAAGCTGACGGAGCTGGGCGCCAGGGCGGAGATTCAGGCGCACCGGGGCACAGGCTATTCTCTGGAGAAAAAGGCATGATCAAGAAATTGCAGCGGCGGTTCATCCGCATCGCGCTGATTGCCCTGGCCGTGGCCATGGTGATGGTGGTTTTGGTGGTCAATGCCGCCAACTGGTTCAGCGTGCAGAAAGAGCTCAAGGAAACGCTTTCTTTTCTCGCTGAAAACAGCGCAATGAACCGGGAGGACATGGGCAGGCGCATGGTGGGCAGGGATCGGCATGACCGAAACCTGGTAAGCGAGTCCCGCTGGTTTTCCGCTGTCTATGACGCCAATGGAACGAGAAGGACGATGAATCTGCTCAACATGGTGGATCCTGATGAGCAGACGGCGGCCGCCCTGGCGGACCAGGCGATGCAAACCGGCCGAAAATCCGGCATGATCCAGGATTATATGTATCTGATTCAGGATACACCCTTGGGCGGGCGGACGGCACTGTTTCTGAACTGTGAAACCAAGCTGACCGCTGTGCGCAACCTGGCGCTGATCTCAGCCTTGGCCTGCGTGGGCGGGATCCTGCTGGCCCTGATGCTGGTTGCCCTGGCCAGCCGGAAAGCCATCGAGCCCACCATCCGGAATATGGAGCAGCAAAAGCAGTTCATTACCAACGCCAGCCATGAATTGAAGACGCCGCTGACTGTGATTTCCACCAATATGGATCTTCTGCAAATGGAGCAGCCGGACAGCCAGTGGGTCAAAAGCACCCAGAAACAAACTGCGCAGCTGCGGCATCTGGTGGATGAATTGGTGTACCTTTCCCGGATGGAAGAGGAAAACGCTCCTCTCGTCATGGAATCCCTTTCTCTTGCGCCGCTGATCCAGGAAACTGCGGAGCCGTTTATGGCCATGGCGGAGTATCAGGGAAAGAGCATGGCGGCGGATACGGAAAACGGATTGAGCATCCGGGGCGACCGTGCTTCCATCCAGCGCCTGCTGTCCACATTGCTGGATAACGCCGTCAAATATGCTCCGGCGGAGGGAAGCATCCAGGTAAAGGCCCGCGGGGAAGGGCGGTTCGTCATCCTGACGGTTTCCAACGACGTATCCCAGCCGCTGAACGCAGAACAGTGCCGTCAGCTGTTTGACCGTTTCTATCGGGCCGATCCCTCCCGGAACAAAGAAAAGCAGGGCGGCTTCGGCATCGGCCTGGCCATAGCCGCCGCCATCGTGGAAAAGCATGGCGGCCGCATCTCCGCGGGCATGGAAGGCAGCCGCCTTGTATTTACCTGCAGACTGCCCAAAGGTGGCAGTCCTGACTGAACGATCGGGACACAGGCTTTTCAGGTTTTCCCGCATGGCTTATTATCCGTCCCGAAGAAAAGCGAAGCGCTGAAATATAAGAAAATCCGGTAAATCGAGAAACGGTCTCA
>CAZQAM010000204.1:0-4424 GCA_964591355.1 uncultured Oscillospiraceae bacterium | reverse complement strand
GCATACGCGATGGAATCTCGTGACTGGTGTTCAGACGTGTGCTCTTCCGATCTAGAACGCCGCCGTCCGCCGATATCCCCTGGGCCAGGTCACTTTTCCCGCCGCCCCGGGCCCCGCAGGCCCGCAGCAGCGCCGCCATATCGGCGTCTACGCCGGCGCCCCGGGCAAACACGACATGCCTTTCCTTTCCCCGGGGACAGGAGAGCAGCGCCGCCGCTTCATCGGTTTTCACAATCTCCAGGGCCGCCCGAAGCAGCGTGCCGGGATCGGCAAACGTCACATGGGCCTGGTACAGACTGCCCCGTTTTTCCGCACGGATCACCGTCAGCGCGGCCTCCAGAAGCCGCCTGCCCGCTTCCCTGCTCAGCTCTGCGCGGTTTTCCCTTTCCCGCTGCAAAGCCAGGGGCGCTTCCTGGACGCCGCAGGACAGCGCAGATGCCACCTCCCGGGCGCACCGGGCCGTCTCCTGGAAATACCGGATTGCCCGCATGCCCGCCGCAAAACTCAAGCGCATATTCCCCCGGGCCGGAGCGCAGGATAGGATCTTCACCGGCCCGATCCGGCCGGTGGATGAAGGATGCGTGCCGCCGCAGGGCACCATTTCGTAATCCCCCATGGCCACCACCCGCACATGCTCCTGCACCGTGGGCTGCTTGCGGAGGGGCAGACGGGACAGTTCTTCTTCCGTGGGGAACCAGCATCGGATGGGATCATCCCTTTGAACACGCCGGTTCACCATGTCCTCCAGCATCTGTATTTCCGCTTCGGTCAGCCGGGTCCGGCCGTCCGGCAAACGCATGTCGATGCTGCTTTCCTCCTGCCCGGTATGCAGCCCGAGGGTCACGCCGCCCAGGGTCTGCCAGGCCGCTCCGGCCAGCATATGATCCGCCGCGTGCTGCTGCATATGATCCAGCCGTCTTTCCCAGTCGATGCGCCCGTGCACCGGGCTGCCCAATGCCAGGGGGCGGTCCAGCCTGTGCCACACCAGGCCGTCCTCCGCCTCCACATCGGTCACCCGCGCTTCGATATCTCCCGACAGCAGCACTCCCGTATCATTTGGCTGGCCCCCGGATGTGGGATAAAAGGCCGAGCAGTCCAGCGCCGCCCAGCCATCCTTTCGCGCAAAAATCACCCGCGCGTCAAATTCCGTCAGATACGCGTCGCCCTCGTACAGCCGTCTGGTATTCACGTGCTTTTCCTCCGCTCCCTGCGATCAACGCCGTGCAGCGCTGCCGCTGCTGTCCGTCAGCCGCCGCATTTCCCGGGCTTCCTCCGGGCTGACGCCGCGGCTGCTGTACCGGGCCTTTTCGTAAATTTCCGCCGGCCGCGGGATGGAAAGCGCCTGCCGGGCGGTTTGATGCGGCGCCACTTCCGGATGGCGGCGCAGGAAATCCTGATAGCTCCTTCTCACCTGCTGGCGCGGAGGCAGCTTCTCCCAAGGCGTCTGCTTTTCCCGGCCGGCCCGGGCCTTTTCCCGGCGCTCCCGGTACGCTCTTCTGACTTCGCCCCAGTCCAGCAGGCTTTCCACTGTATCTTCATATGCATCCGTCACCGCGTTGGTGTAGGCCCGCCATTTGGCGATCAGCCTGCGCAGCGCCCGCATCAGCGTCCTGCCCGCCAGGCGCACAAAGAAATAGGCGGCGATCGCTGTCAGGATGATGCACACCGCATACGCCACTTTCTCCATGAATACGGCAAAGGCGGAAGGCTCCGCCTCCTCAATGGGCAGCATGCCCATCGCTCCGCCTTCCATCCCGCCCTGGCCCGATCCGCTCCCGCCCGGCACGGGGAGGTGGCTCAGCAGCCAGAAAAAGCCGTCCCGCAGGGCGATCAGCGCCTTCGTCAGCGCGTCCTTCAATTCCTGCAGATGCGTCAGGATCAAAAACAGCGCCACCATGCCCAACGCCGCGCCAAAATTCCGCATTTTCATCAGGCGGGAAGGCGCGCGGTCACTGCCCATCCCGTCCCACAGGGACTGGAGCACCATGAACACAATGGCATAGCACAGGAACGCCAGCATGCAGCTCCTCAGCGGAGAGGCCATTTGAGGCAGCTTCGTGATGACGCTGACGATCCGGATCACCAGGTACTCCATGACGCCCAGATAGACAATGGAAGCGGGCATCTCCCGCCACCAGGGCCGGCTGAGGATCAGCGCGTGGATCCCCACCGCGGCAGAGGCGGGCACCGCCATGATCACAGCACCCGGCAGCCCGGCGCCAACCCTTCTTCCCCAGAAAACCGTGAGGGCCGCGGAGGCCGCCGTCAAAAGGAATATGCCCGGAAGCCGCAGCTTTCCGGGCAGAAGACGCACGAAAAAGGCCAGCAGCAGCGAAAATGCCAGGCAGGGCAGCCAGGCCGCGGGAAATGCCGGAGACAGGCCGGCTCCCAGCAGCATAAAGACGGGCGCCGCCAGGAGAAAAACGCCCAATGAAACAAACAGCCGGTGAAGAAGCAGCGATTTACGCATAAGGCGCCTCCGGAAGAAGATGCAGCGTCACGCTGCCGCCCGGGCTTCGCATCCACTGCATCCGGGTCTGGATGGTTTCGCTGTCATAGCAGGAGAGGATCACGATATCGGTATCCGGCATCCGGGGCAATGATTCCAGGAAGGTGGGAAAGGTGAGCACCCGCCGGATCCGAAGCCTTGCAAAGGCCCGCAGCAGCACATCCTCCCGCCCGGCGCCCCTTTCTGGCAGCAGGCAGGCGCATTCCTCCCCCTCGTCCAGAGGCATGTTGGCGGCAAAGCCGGCGTCCTGCCCCCGGGACAGGGCCTGCACGCACAGGGAAGCCGCCAGGGAAATGGCGTATTCGATGCGGGCCGTTTCGTAATCCATCAGGTCGCCCCACTGCTTTTCGGTTTTCTGCACGTTGATGAGCACCATCAGGCGGGAATCCACGGTGAAATCATGGGTCTTCACCTGCAATTCCCCCGTCCTGGCGGTGGCCGCCCAATGGATATCCCGCTGGGGATCTCCCGGCCTGTATCCCCGGATGCCGTTGATCAGGAACGGATCCGGCTGGATCCAGCGGGGCACGCTGGCATCCCCCTGGGCCCGGGAGGCGGGAAAGAGCCCGTCCACCTCCCTGAAAAGCGCCGGATACACAAAGATCTCGGCCCGGGCTTCAATTTCCCTTTCCACCGGCTGCATCCCCAGCAGATCCCCGGCGGTCAGGGACGCGCTTTCCAGCACAAAATGCCCCCGCTGCTTCGTTTTCACCCGGTGCCGCCGGGTCACCTGGGAAAAAGGCATCAGGGTAAACACGCTTTTCAGGTAATTGTTGCCCCGGACGTCCACTTCTTCCCGGGTACGGAATTCAAAGGACACCGGGATGCGCGTTTCCAGCCGGACCCAGGGCAGGAACAGAAAGCCCCGGTTGCGGATCACTTCCACGAATTCCAGCGTATCCCCCGCGTAGGCGGTGAGGCGGGAAAATTTCCGCCCGTAGGAAAAGCGCCGGAGGCCGAAATGCCGCATCAGGAAGGATTGCGCAAGCGCCAGCAGCAAAAAGATCAGCGCGAACAGGAGCAGTTCCATCTTATCTGGTCTCCGTAGGCGCGGCGGTGGATGCCACCGCGTCCAGCACGATCTGCTGCGCCGTATTTTCCCGGCCGGCATAGCCCTTGGGGATCACCCGGTGGGCCATCACCGGCACAGCCAGGCGCTGCACATCGTCCGGCGTCACATAATCGCGGCCCCGGATCAGGGCCAGGGCCTGGGCAGACCGCATCAGCGCCAGCATGCCCCGGGGGCTGACCCCCAGATGCGCCCGCTCGTCCCTCCTTGTGGCTTCGCACAGGGCGGCAATGTATCCCCGCACGGCTTCGCTTACCTCGCAGGCCGCCAGGGAAGCCTGGGCTTCGGAAAGCTCCTCACACCGGCATACGGGCGAAAGGTCCGCCAGGGGCTCATCCTTCAAAAAGCGGTCCAGGATCCTGAGCGCTTCCTCCGTATCGGGATAGCCCGGCGTCAGCCGCATGAGGAACCGGTCCAATTGCGCCTCCGGGAGGGGGAAGGTACCCTGGATTTCAATGGGGTTCTGAGTGGCGATGACCAGGAAGGGCTCGGGCAGCGGATAGGTGGTGCCGCCGTCTGTCACCTGCCTTTCCTCCATGCACTCCAACAGCGCGCTCTGGGTGCGGGGCGTAGCCCGGTTGATTTCATCCGCCAACAGGATATTGGCAAACACCGGGCCGGGATGAAACACAAATTCCCCCTGATCCTGCCGGAAGATCCGGGTGCCGGTAATATCGGCAGGCAGCAGATCGGGCGTAAACTGGATACGGGAAAAAGCGCCGCCGATGGATCGGGCCAGGCTGCGGGCCGTCACCGTTTTGCCGGTGCCGGGCACATCCTCCAGCAGCACGTGGCCCCGGGCAATCACAGCGGCCAGCATCAGCTCGATCATGTCTTCCTTGCCCA
>CAZQAM010000203.1:0-4436 GCA_964591355.1 uncultured Oscillospiraceae bacterium | reverse complement strand
GCCTGCCGTGTTCCTTGTTTTTAATTCTCCTGGCGCGGGGTTTGGGGCCGCGGAGGCCCCAAAGCGCTCCTTCTCACCGGGGGGAAGAAATCTCATCCAGCGTCAGGGCAAAGCCGGGGATGCACTCCCGCATGAAATCCTTTACTTCCGGCAGATCGATCTTTTGAATGGAATCCTCCACCGCCCGCTGGGCGGATTCAAATTCCAGGTTGCCCGCCTTACGCTCTTCCAGGCATTTGATATAGGCGCAGATGCGGTCCGCCGCCTTGACGATTTTCCATTCGGCGGTGGACTCGTCGTGGATGATGAGGGGGGCATAATCCTCCCGGAGATCGGGAGGCAGCAGGGACAGAAGGCGCTGGGCGGCGATCTCTTCCAGCCTGCTGTACTCCTGCCGGATAGCGGGGTTATGGTATTTTACCGGGGTTGGCAGATCGCCGGTGATGACCTCGCTGGCATCGTGATAAACGGCCAGGGCCATCACATGCTCCGGATTATAAGAGCGGCCGTAGCGGGCATTGCCCATCAGCGCCAGAGCGTGGGCGATCATAGCGCACTGCAGGGCGTGCTCCATATCGTTTTCCGGCATGGTATTGCGCATCAGGCCCCAGCGCCGGATCAGCCGCATGCGGCTGATATAAGCAAAAAAATGATGTTCCATGACTGGATTCTCCTTGACAGATCACCGGATTGTGATATAATGCAGACATGCATCCGCTGGGGGTGCCGCGAGAGCGGCTGAGAAACACCCTTGGAACCTGTGTAGATCATCCTACCGAAGGGAAGCGGCGCGCGGCCGGGCCGGCTGCGATTCCACCGTTTCCCACATGCCGATGGTATGTGGGTTTTTGTATGCCGGGTGCGAAAGAAAAGGAGGTTGATATCCCATGTTGTTCCCCTTCATTTCTGCGCTGGCGGAAGAAGCCGGCGAAACCGCAGCAGCCGCCGAAACTGCAGCGGAAACCGTGGAAGAAGCCGCCAAGGAAACCAAAGGCTTTCTGGAAAGCCTGGCCGGAAACAGCCAATACTTCTGGATCGCATTTGGCGTGGTCATCGCGCTGGCGGTGATCCTGCTGGTGATCAGCCTGTCCCGGAAAAAGTGGACCGCCAGAACGGTGGCCTTCGGCGCGCTGGCCATTGCGCTGTCCTTCGCCCTGTCCTACATCCGCCTGTTCCGCATGCCCCAGGGCGGCTCCGTCACTCCGGGCAGCATGCTGCCCATCATGCTCTTTTCCGCCACCTTCGGCGTAGGCCCCGGCCTGGCCGCCGGCGTGGTATACGGCTTCCTGCAGTATCTGCAGGGAGGCTGGTTCGCCAATGTGTGGCAGGTGCTGCTGGATTATATCCTGGCCTTTGCGGCGCTGGGGCTGGCGGGCCTGGCCCAGTATCTGCCCAAGGCCTGGGGATTGTATGCCGCCATGATCATCGCGGCGCTGGGCCGCGCCCTGTCCGCCACGCTGGCCGGCATCATGTTCTGGAACACGGCGCCCTGGGCCAGCCTGGTTTATAACGGCACCTACCTGATCTCGGAAGTCATCATCTGCATCGTGCTTGCGCTCCTGATTGCCAAGCCGCTGATGAAAGTGATGCAGCGCCACTGACCGGCCAAACCGAAGCAGCCTTCCCGTCCGGGAAGGCTTTTTTCAATTGCGCTCCGCCGCGATTTCCGGGCTTTCCTCCAGCACCCGGTACATCTCCTGAGCGTTCTCCTTGCGCACCACTTCCCGCACGTCGGTGATCTGATAGCGGCCCACCCGATTGCCGAAGCGGATCTCCATCACGTCCCCTTCCTTCACCTCGGCCCCGGCCTTCGCTGTCCGGCCGTTGATGGAAACGCGGCCGCCGTCGCAGGCTTCCTTGGCCACGGTGCGGCGCTTGATGATGCGGGATACCTTCAAATATTTGTCCAGACGCAACGCGATTCCTCCCTGAGTCAACGAAAGCCGTGCCCGCAGGCACGGCTTGCTGTTTGCTGATAAATCAATTGATGCTGTCCTTGAGGGCCTTGCCGACCTTGAAGGAAGCCGTCTTGCTGGCTTCGATCTTGATTTCTTCGCCGGTGCGGGGGTTCCGGGCAGTGCGGGCGGGGCGGGCTTTGCTTTCAAAGGTGCCAAAGCCAACCAGCTGCACTTTGTCGCCATTCTTGAGCGCTTCGGTCACAACATCCACAAAAGCGCCCAGCGCTTTTTCGGCATCCTTTTTGGACAGTTCCGCTTTTGCAGCCAGAGCCGCGATCAGATCAGATTTGTTCATTGAATTACCCTCCAATACATTGTGTGTCACAAGCCCGCAGGATCAGCCCTCCGGGCGTTGTTTGCTACCTTTCCAGTATACATCCATTTCCGATAATGTCAAGCCCTCCAGCCGTTTTCCGTCCTGTAAAATCGCATTTTCCATGGCGCAGAACCGGGCAATGAACCTTCCGGTGGCCGATTTCAGGGCTTCCTCGCTGTCCACGCCGGACAGACGGGCGGCGTGAACGCAGGCGAACAGCAATTCCCCCGCCTTTTCTTCCAGGTTTCCGCCCGCGCTGCCAAGTGCCGAAAGCATTTTTCCGGCTTCGTCCTGCACTTTTTTCAGCGCGTCCCGGGGGCTTTGCCAGTCAAAGCCCGCGTCATGGGCTTTCTTTTGCACCTTGGCGGCCCGCATCAGCGCGGGCAGCCCCTCCGATACGCCCCGCAGCGCTTCGCCCTGGGTGGTATAGCCCCGCTCCTGCTTCTTGATCTTTTCCCAGTTGGCGGTCACTTCCTCGGGGGTTTCACAGCGGTCGCCGCCGAAAATATGGCGGTGCCGGTCGATCATCTTGCGGCAGATATGCGTGGTGATATCGGACAGGTCGAACGTGCCCCTCTCCTCCCCCACCCGGGCGTGGAATACGATCTGCAGCAGCACATCCCCCAGTTCTTCCGCCACATGGTCCCAGTCGCCTTCATCGATGGCGGCCACCGTTTCATACGCTTCCTCGATCAGATACTTGCGCAGGCTTTCATGGGTCTGCTCCCGGTCCCAGGGGCAGCCGTCCTCCCCCCGCAGGATGGCCATCACCCGCACCAGATCGTAAAAATCGAAGCGCCGGCGTTCCTCCAGCCCCAGAGCCGGGATCAGCACCGCGCAGGTGTGGTCATACTGACGCTGCCTGTCGATTTCGCACAGGGGAAGGGGCGTATAGTGCCTGTCCTGCCCGCTTCCCGGCGGGACAAACAGCACCGGCTGATCGGGATCATACCAGGAAAGCAGCTGCAGTTTGCATTGGCCCATCAGGATCCTGTAATCTCACTCCAGGATGAGAAGCGGGTTCTGTGTGCCCGCAATGCGCAGGCTGCTGGCCGTCTGGATCTCGATGGTATCCTGGGCGGGGGCCGCCGCCAAATACGGCGCGCTGAGAGGCACGCCCGGCAAAACAAGGGCTTCCGCCTCTTTCCTGAGCGCCTTGACCGTTTCATCCGCCGCCGCGTCGAACACCCCGTAGCATACGCTGCCTTCTTCCGCCCGCCGGAGCGCTTCCCGGACCGAGCGCCGGATCAGATCGTCAAAATCCTCGCTGTCCTCGTGCAGGCGGTCCAGCGTATCAAAGGATAACCCGATTTCCCGCAAATAATCCGCCGCGTCGCACTGCTTTGTGCGCAGAAGAATCCTGGGGGCTTTTTTCAGCGCTTCGACGGCGCCCAGCGTCAGCATCTCCCGGGGGCCGGGCCCCAGCGTCACCACCGTTATCGGACCCATTTCAGCACCCTCCTGATCTTCCCGGGCAGATCTTCCTTCCGCACAGCGCCGCTTTTCAGCGCCAGCACGGCGTACAGCGCGGCTCCCAGGGCAACGCACAGCAGGATGCCGAAGGTGAGCCTGAAGCCGTTTAGGCGGCCGGGATCGCCGAAAAAGAAATGCCAGACGGCGTACACCGCGCCGCCCATGACGCCCGCGCACATGAGGGGCTTGAGCACCACCCGCGCCGCGTCAAAGCGATAGCCGGTATACTTGCAGACAAAGTAAAGGTTGGGGATCATGCTGGCGGTGTAGCACAGCAGCGACGCCCAGGGCGCGCCGTGGATATCCACACCGGGAATGCGCACCAGCGTATAATTCAAAGCGATTTTCAGCCCCACGCCGATCACCAGCGTATACATGGGGATCCGCTGCCTGCCCGCCCCCTGCAGGATGCCGCTGGTAGCCTGCACCATGGTAAAGAGCACGATGGTCAGGCTGCTGATCTGCAGCAGCTCCGCCGCCACGTTCAGCTGGGCCGCAGTGTAGCTGCCCCGGTAGCACAGATACAGGATGGGCTTGGCCAGCAGGCTCATGCCCACCGAGCAGGGAAAGCCGATGACGGCAGCCATGCTGAGCCCCAGGCCCGTTTCCCTGGCCACAAACGCCCGGTCCTCCCGGGCCATGCCGGAAGCGATGTCCGGCACCAGATTGGTGCTCATGGCCATGGCCAG
>CAZQAM010000202.1:1126-4460 GCA_964591355.1 uncultured Oscillospiraceae bacterium | reverse complement strand
GGCTCCACGCACGCCCCAGCCCGCGCCCCACATGGGAAAGGACAGGCCCAGCACCGTCACCATGCGGCTTTCGTAAATCAGCAGAAAATTCAGGATAACATTGAGAAAATTGCTGATCAGCCCGGCGATCATAGGCGTGCGGGTATTGCCCGCGCCCCGGAGCAGCGCGCCCATGCAGATGCCGGTGTAATGCGGAATAAAGCCCAGGGCCAGACAGCGCATATAGCCTGCCGCCTCCGCCCGGATGGAGGGATCGGCGTTCATGATCACAGGCACGATTGGCGCGCACAGCAGCATCAGCAGCGTAAGAAAAGCGCTCAGCGCCAGCCCCATGCGGAACACGATGCCGCTGACGCGTCCCGCTTCTTCCCTGTCGCCGCTTCCGATGAGGCGCGCCACCAGCGCCGTGCCGCCGACACCCAAAGACTGCACAATGCCGCTCAGCAGCCAGCTGGGCGACGCGTTGACGCCCACAGCCGCCGTGGCCGACGGGCCCAGCACGCCGATCATGGCCGCGTCCATAAAGGAAATCATGATGACGGTCAGATTTTCCAGCACGCAGGGCCATGCCAGCCGCAGCACGACCCGATCCGTTTTTCCGTGTTTTAAGAGAAAGCTCCTGTCCATCCTTTGATCCGGCACTCCGTTTCACCGTAAATTTCCAAAAATCCCCTGTACATAAATCCCGCCTGGCGGGGCATGCTGAAAGCGAGGCAGGGAGCGCATCGCAAAGCCGCAGGGTCTGAAAGGATGTGCGCCATAAATGCCTTGGGAGAGCCCATCGAACGCGATGCGCTCCCCCTTTTTTTGCGCTTCCCTTGAAAAACGCCCTCTCCCCTCTGCTTGGAAAAGGGAAAAATCAATATCCGCCTTCCTCGTCGATGATGGTCCAATCGATTTCCCCCGGATCGATGAAGGGGGCAATAAAGCGCAGCGTGCGCTCCATCTGGGCGGACACTTCCGGGTTTTCCGTGCCCACCGTGCGGTTATTCCCGCTCATCATCAGCACCACCGCGGTGCGGCTCTCCGGCTCATAAAACAGATCCGCCAGCCTCCCGCTCCACCAGCCCTGATGCCCGTACCATACCGTGCCATCCAGCACGAAGCGGTAGGTGTTCAGGCCGTAGGGGCTTTCCGCGGTGACGCTGCCGGCAATTGCCGCCTGATTCATCTGCATCAGGTGCACGCTGCCGGGCCTGAGCAGCCGGACCCCTTCATGCATCCCTTCATTGGCCAGCATGGCGCCCAGCGCTTCCAGGCCTTTCAGGCTGATATAGAGGCTGCCCACCGTGGTGCGGAAATGGGTATCGGGATCGCAGGAATCGTCATAGCCGGCGTCCACCCGCAGATAACTGGCAGCGGACTGTATCACCTGCCCGTCGGGGCCGAAGCTGTTGGCCAGCTGCGTGGGATCGGGCAGCAGCGTGGCGGCGTATGCGGCATTGATTTGCAGGGGGCCGAACACATGCTCCGCCATATAAGCGTTGACGCTCTGGCCGGAGACCCGCTCGATCAGGCTGCCCAGCAGTCCGCCGTTGAGATTGGCGTATTCATAGCCGGCCCCCGGGGCGTATTCATTGAAATACTTTTCCGTCCATTTGGGCGTGCCGGTATAATTGGCGCTGCGGCGGATGGACGAGGTGTGGCTCATCACCTGGCGCAGAGTGATATCCTGATCGGGAAAACGGGGATTGCGCAGAGCCTCCCCCTGGCTGTCCAGGATCGGCGCATCCAGCTCCAGCTTGCCTTCCTCCACCAACCGCATCACGCCGATGGCGGTGATCATTTTGGTGATGGACGCCACCTTGTACACCGTGTCCTCCGTCACCGCCCTTCTTCCGCCGGCCCGGCCGTGAAAATAGGCGTACACCCTTTCCCCGCCCTGGTTGACGATCACCGCGCCGCCCACGCTGCTTTTCTGGGCGAAAAGACGGGCAAAAAAAGCGTCCGCTTCCTCCCGCTGCGCGTCGGTCCATTCCGCGCAGGCGGGCAAAGCGGAGAAACAAAGAAAACAGGCCAGCAAAAAAGTCATCCAGCGCTTCATGCCTTGCCCTCCAGCATTTCCATGCACTGGTAGATGCGCTCCAGTTCATCCTCATTGGTATACTGCAGAATCACCCGGCCGTGCTTGCGGTTGCCCTTGATCTGGGTGCGCACCCCCGTCGCGTCCCGCAGGCGGTTTTCCATATCCTGCAATTCCAGCGGCAGGGGCCGGGGCGCGGGCCTGACCGCAGGCACAAAAGGCTTGGCCGCCAGCTTTTCCAGAGCGCGCACACTGAGGGATTCCCGGATGGCCCATTCCGCCAGCGCCAATTGCTGCCCCTCGTTTTCCAGCCCCGCCAGCACCCGGGCATGGCCGGCGGACAATTTGCCCTCCTGCACGGCCTCCTGCACGGGCTTGGGCAGGGACAGAAGGCGCAGCAGATTGGCCACCGCGGGCCGGGATTTGCCCAGCCGCCGGGCGGCCTGCTCCTGGGTATAATGGCAGCCGTCCATCAATTGACGAATGGCGGCGGCCTCTTCCATGGGGTTCAGATCTTCCCGCTGGATATTCTCGATCAGCGCAGCCTCCATCTGTTCCTGCGGTGTGAAATCCCGGACGATGCAGGGCACCTGCCTGAGCCCCGCCAGGCGGGCGGCCCGGAACCGGCGCTCCCCCGCCACAATGCGGTAGCGCCCGTCCGTCTCCACCACCAGCAGGGGCTGCAAGACCCCCGCTTCCTTCATGCTTTCCGCCAGGGACTGCAGCGCTTCCTGGTCAAATTCCCGGCGCGGCTGGGCAGGATTGCGGTCCAGCTCGGTGATATCGATCATGCTGACCGGGCTGCCATGGCCGCCATCCTCCGGCAGCAAAGCGTCCAGCCCCCGGCCCAGGCCCATTTTCTTCATATTTCTCGCACCTCTTTACGCGTTCCTTTTCAGCACTTCCCTGGCCAGCGCCCGATAAGCCTCCGCCCCGGTAGAGCGGCTGTCGTACAGATGGATGGGCAGGCCGTGGCTGGGGGCCTCCCCCAGGCGCACATTCCGGGGGATCACGGTATCGAACACCTGTTTTTTGAAATGTTTCTTCACTTCCGCCACCACCTGGATGCACAGATTGGTGCGGCCGTCCAGCATGGTGAGCAGCACGCCCTCGATTTCCAGGGCCGGGTTCAGGCCTTTCCGGACCCGCTGGATGGTGTTCATCAGCGCCGATACGCCCTCCAGAGCGTAGTATTCGCACTGGATGGGCACCAGCACGCTCTGGGCAGCGGTGAGGGCGTTGACGGTGAGCAGCCCCAAGGAAGGAGGGCAGTCGATCACCAGATAATCAAACTGCTGCCGCAGGGGCTCA
>CAZQAM010000202.1:0-1116 GCA_964591355.1 uncultured Oscillospiraceae bacterium | reverse complement strand
CAGGGAGGCCAGTTCCAGTTCCGCCCCGGCCAGGCGGATATCGGAGGGCGCCACCATCAGTTTCTTCTGCTTCGTTTTTTCCACCGTGCTCTCCAGCGTGCATTCCCCCAGCACCGCCTCATACACCGTGCGCTTCCCGGCCCTGACGCCCAGCCCGCTTGAGGCATTCCCCTGGGGATCCATATCGATCAAAAGGGTATTCTTCCCCGCTTCCGCCAGGCAGGCAGAAAGATTGACGGCCGTGGTGGTTTTGCCCACGCCGCCCTTCTGATTGGCCACGCAAATGATTTTACTCAATGAAACTGCCCTTCTTCACAACGACTTTTTATTCTTTCAGCCAGGCCCGCCAGCGATTCGCGGGATAGCATTTTTTCACAAACGCCGCGATGGCCGAAAGCTCTTCCCTGGTCTGCAGATCGGCAAAGAGGAGATACTGCGCTTTCAGAGCGGAAAGGCTTTCGCGGTGCATGGCGTAATCCCGCAGGATCAACAGATATTCGGGATCCCGGGGAAAAGAGGAAAAGAGCGGATACAGCGCTTCATCCGCCATGGCGGCAAAATCCTCCAGCGTCACCCGCACCCAGCCGCCGTCCGGCAGGGGGATCAGCATCCTGCCCTGCGTGGCCTGCCGCACAGCAAGGAACAGCAGGCTGTCGATCCGGGAATCCAGGGCTCCCAGGTCCTCCCTGGGCGACCAGAGATTGAGCAGGCGGGTGATTTCATCCATCCGGTCATCCAGCGTGAGGGAAAGCTCGCTTCCCAGCCAGGGCGTCAGCGCCGAGATGACCTGCGCTTTTGCAACCACATTTTTCCCTCCCTCGTCTTTCCAAAGATACCACACTCTGCCTGGTTTGTCCAGTATCACCAGCCTGCGGAAGCGCATTTTCCCATGATTCTATCGGATTTTTCTCCCGGGATCCGCCGCCCGGCCCCGCCTCCGCCCGGGAGACCGGCGACCGCCCCCTCCGGGCGGTTTTCCCCCGTTCCCCGTTAATTTTTACAGAATCATGAATTTCTTGACAATTCTGCTTCATCTCCTGGAAATATATGACACACCATTGCATATTTATTAAATAAATGCATATATATTCAATATTGATCATTTGTTTCCGCCAC
>CAZQAM010000201.1:0-4463 GCA_964591355.1 uncultured Oscillospiraceae bacterium | reverse complement strand
CTGCTGGCAGTCTATGGAGATCTTCTGACCGCTAACCAGCGGGAAATGGCCAGGCTGCATTGGGAGGAGGATCTGTCGCTTTCCGAAATCGCCCAGCAGTTTTCCGTCAGCCGGCAAAGCGTGCATGATACGGTAAACCGTACGGAAAAGCAGTTGGAAGGCCTGGAAGAAAAGCTGGGCCTGTTCCATCGCCACCGGCAGATGGAGCGCGGATTGAAGGACGCCTTGAAGGCATTGGCCCAGGTGCGCGCAACGGAAGAAACGAAGCCGCATCTGCAAGCTGCCTGCGGCACGATTGCCGCACTGCTGGATCAGGAGGAAGAGTAAATGGCCTTTGAAGGGCTTTCCGAAAAACTGCAAAGCGCATTCAAAAAGCTGACCGGCAAGGGAAAGCTGAACGAGCAGAACATCAAGGACGCCATGCGGGAAGTGCGCATGGCCCTGCTGGAAGCTGACGTCAACTACCTGGTGGTGAAGGATTTTACCAAAAAGGTCACGGAACGCTGCATCGGCGCGGAAATCCTGGCCAACCTCAATGCCGGCCAGCAGGTGATCAAGATTGTCAACGAGGAATTGACCGCGCTGATGGGCGGCACCAATGCCAAATTGACCTGGTCTCCTTCCGTCCCCACGATTTATATGCTCTGTGGGCTGCAGGGCGCCGGCAAAACCACCATGGCCGCCAAACTGGCAGGATTGCTGATCAAGCAGGGAAAAAAACCTCTGCTGGCCGCCTGCGATATTTACCGGCCGGCCGCCATCAAACAATTGCAGGTGGTGGGAGAGCAGGCAGGGGTGCCTGTATTTGAAAAAGGTACGCAAAACCCCGTCAAAACTGCGCAGGAGGCCATTGAATACGCCCGGTATTACGGCCAGGACGTATTGATCATCGACACGGCAGGCCGTTTGCACATCGATGAAGGGCTCATGCAGGAATTGCAGGAAATCAAAACTGCTGTGCGGCCCCAGGAAATCCTGCTGGTGGTGGACGCTATGACCGGCCAGGACGCCGTCAACGTGGCGAAAAGCTTCAACGAGCAATTGTCCATCGACGGCGTGATCATCACGAAGCTGGACAGCGATACCCGCGGCGGCGCGGCCCTGTCCGTCCGGGCTGTGACGGGCAAACCCATCAAATTCGCCGGAACCGGTGAAAAACTGGGAGATATCGAGCCTTTCCATCCGGAGCGGATGGCTTCGAGGATCCTGGGAATGGGCGATATTCTGACGCTGATCGAAAAGGCCACGGAATCCGCCGACGCGGACATCATGGCCAAGCTCAACGAAAAAAAGAAGCCCGGGGATTTTGATCTCAACGACTTCCTGGATCAGATGAAGCAGATCAAAAAAATGGGCCCGCTGCAAAATGTGCTGGGCATGCTGCCCGGGATCGGCGGAAAGCTCAAGAATGTGGAAGTGGACGAAAACGCGCTGAAAAAGCCGGAAGCCATTATCTGCAGCATGACCATGAAGGAGCGCCGCAATCCCGGCATCCTCAACGCTTCCCGCCGCAAACGCATCGCCGCCGGCGCCGGGGTCACGGTGCAGGATGTGAACGCGCTGATCCGCCAGTTTGAGCAGATGCAGAAAATGATGAAGCAGATGATGGGCAACAAGCGCGGCGCCATGCGGGCGCTGAGGAACATGAATCTTCCATAACTTTACGCAGGTATCATAGCCATATGATTACCATAGATCACAATCAACTGAGGGAGGAACAATTACCATGGCAGTCAAAATCCGTCTCAAGAGAATGGGCATGAAAAAGCATCCCTTCTATCGCATCGTCATTGCTGATGAGCGCAGCCCCCGCGATGGCCGCTTCATTGAAGAAATCGGCTATTATGATCCCATGAAGCAGCCCGCTGAAATCAAAGTGGACAACGAAAAAGCGCAGCAGTGGATCAAAAACGGCGCCCAGCCCACCGAAACCGTCCGGGTGCTGCTCAAGAAATCCGGCGCTGTCGAAGGCTGATTGCTGAGAAGGCAAAGAAAGGAAAAGCCATGCGGGAACTCGTCCTCTATCTGGCAAAATCACTGGTGGATCAGCCGGACGCGGTGCAGGTGATGGAAACGGAAGGCCCTGAGGCCATCATCCTTGAATTGTCCGTGGCACCGGAGGATATGGGCAAAGTCATCGGCAAACAGGGGCGTATCGCCAAAGCCATCCGTACGGTGGTCAAGGCCGCTACGGATAAGAACGCCAAGCCGGTCTTTGTGGAGATCCAGTAATTCAGGCCAATCGGGCGGCAGACAGTATGCCGCCCTTTCTCGTTCCGGAAAATGATAAGGAGAAAGAGGAAAAACACTTTGCTGTCTGAATATCTTTTGATCGGCGAGGTTTTGCGGCCTCAGGGGATCAGGGGCCTTGTGAAAGTGCGTCCGGAAACCGATGATCCCGACCGGTTTCTGGATCTGACGCAGGTCTATGTAAAGGAAAAAGCTGGCTATGCCGCGGTGCCACTCGGGGAGGTTTCCGTCCGGGAGGATGGGGTGTACCTGCGTTTGAACGGCGCGCAGGATCGGGACGCGGCTGAAAAACAGCGGGGATTGCTTTTGTATATTGACCGTGCCCATGCGAGAAAACTCGAAGAAAATGAGACATTTATCTGCGACCTCATCGGCTGCAGAGCTGTGGATCTGCAGGGGAAAGAACTGGGCGAAGTAACGGACGTTCTGCAGCCCGGGGGAAACGATGTGTATGTGATCAGGACGCCTCAGGGAGAAATGCTGCTGCCGGCGCTGAAGCACGTGGTGCCTGAAATTGACGTGGAAAAAGGAATCCTGGTTGTGGATGAAAAGCGGCTGCCGGAAGTGGCTGTCTTAAGCTGGGAGAAATAAGTGAACCTGGCTGAAACAAAAAAGAAGCGGCGTTCTGCCCGGTCAAGGAGACACTATGACCATTGATATTCTCACCATTTTCCCCGAAATGTTTGACAGTGTGCTGAATTCCAGCATTCTGGGCCGCGCCAGAGCCCAGGGGCTGATTACTGTGGAAACCACGGATATCCGGCCGTTTTCCGCCTCCAAGCATAAGAATACGGATGATTATCCCTTCGGCGGAGGGGCGGGAATGCTGATGATGGCGCAGCCCATAGCCGATGCCATCAAAGCGGTTTGCGCCAAACGCGGGGTTGCATGCAGAAAAAACGACACTGACGTCTCGTCTGCAATATCCGCAGCACAGGAAGCATCACATGCATCGGAGGATCAGAACAGCGCAGATACGATACCGGAAGATTCGAATTCCGATGATACTTCATCCGATAATGGGCGCGTTACTTCCGTAAAGCGAATCTATTTATCGCCCCGGGGCGTGCCGCTTACGCAGAGGATCGCAAAGTCCCTCGCCAAGGAAGAGCATTTGATCCTGCTTTGCGGACACTATGAGGGAGTGGACCAGCGTGTTCTGGATCGCTATATTGATCTGGAAATTTCAATCGGCGATTATATCCTCACCGGTGGGGAGTTGGGCGCCATGGTGCTGACGGATTGCATCGCCCGCCTGATTCCTGGGGTATTGGGCAGCGAAGAAAGCCCGCTGGATGAATCTTTTTCCGATGCGGGGCTGCTGGAATATCCCCAATACACACGCCCCAGGCAGTTTGAGGGGATGGATGTGCCGGAGGTTCTCTTAAACGGCGATCACGCCAGGATCAACGCCTGGAGACGAAAGCAGTCAGTTGCAATCACTTTGAAGCGCAGACCTGATCTTCTGGATGTTGCTGATCTTTCGCCTGAAGAGAAAGCAGTAATTGATTTCATCAAAAAAACAGCTGATAAATGAAGCACACAATCAAAAAATGCGGATTATTTACCGCATTTTTTTGTTTTCAGACATAAAAGCACTAAATAATCTGGAATAAAAATACCAAAGTATAATAAAACAGACCATAATATTTTATAAATGAAATATGGTATGTAATACAAGACCGATTTTTCGACTGCAACGAAATCCAATGCAAAAAAGGAATTCCCTGCTTGGCGTTGTATATAGTTTTATGGAAGGAGGAAAGGGCATGACCATTCGCGAAGAATTGGAAGCAAGAGAAAAAAACTATCTTTCTGCGTATGCAGTCTGCAGCGCCGATACAAAAGGCAGGAAGAATCCCATTACGCCGGACGAAATCCGCACTGAATTTCAGCGGGACCGGGATCGCATCCTGCATTGCAAAAGCTTTCGTCGGCTGAAGTTTAAAACCCAGGTTTATATTGCTCCGGAAGGCGATCATTACCGCACGCGGCTGACTCATACGCTGGAAGTGGCGCAGGTGGCCAGGACCCTTGCACGTTCGTTGAAACTGAATGAGGATCTGACGGAGGCCATTGCGCTGGGGCACGATCTGGGACATACGCCCTTTGGCCATATCGGCGAAAGATCCCTGAACCGCCTGACCCACGATGGATTCCGGCACAACAGATCGGAAGAGCACACGTCTGAACTCCAGTCACCGCTCATTATC
>CAZQAM010000200.1:2836-4465 GCA_964591355.1 uncultured Oscillospiraceae bacterium | reverse complement strand
GGTGCAGGTGGATGAAAAGACGGGGGTATTGAAGCGCAGCGGGGTCATGAGCAAAATGAACCCGTATGATCTGTACGCCCTGGAAACGGCGCTGCGGCTGAAGGAAAAGCACGGGGGCAAAGTGACGGTGGGCACCATGGGGCCGCCCCAGGCCCAGGCCATCATCCGGGAAGCGTACATGATGGGCGCGGATGAAGGCTACGTGTTTTCCGACAGGCGCCTTGGCGGCGCGGATGTGCTGGCCACCAGCTATACCCTCAGCCAGGCCATCCGGAGCGTGGGGGATTTTGACCTGATCCTCTGCGGCAAGCAGACCACCGACGGGGATACCGCCCAGGTGGGCCCCGCCATCGCCGAGCACATGGGCATTCCCCATGCCGCCTGGGTGACGGAACTGACGGTGGAGGGGGACGGGGTCAACGCCCGGCAGCAGTTGCAGGACGTGATCGAAACGGTGCACATGCCTTTTCCCTGCCTGGTGACGGTGGAGCAGGATATTTATATGCCCCGGCTGCCTTCCCTCAAAATCGCCCGGGAGATCGGGGACAAGCCCATCCATATCCAGGGGCTGGAGTCCTTCCTGGATACCGACGAAAGCCATTACGGCCTCTCCGGCAGCCCCACCCAGGTGGAAAGGATCTTCCCGCCGGAAAACGACGCGGTTCACGAAATGTGGGAAGGCGAAGGCCTGACGGAAAAGCTGCACGGACAATTGAAAAAGTGGAAATTCGTGTAAAGGAGGAACGCACCCATGGCAAAGATCGCCATTCTGGATCGCAAATGCACGGGCTGCGGCCTCTGCGCGGAAAACTGCCCCTTCGGGGCCATCGAAATGAAGGATGGGAAGCCGGAACTCAACGCCGCCTGCAGGGTGTGCGGCATCTGCGTGAAGAGCTGCCCGGAGAAAGCCATATTGAAGCTGGAGACCAAGGCCAATACCGTGGACAAGCAGAAGTGGCATGATATCCTGGTGTTCGCCGAGGTCAGCGGGGGGCAACTGCATCCCGTGTCGCTGGAGTTGATCGGCAAAGGCCTGGAGCTGGCGAAGAACGTCCATTACCAGGTCAAGGCCGTGCTGGCGGGAAGCGGCGTGGGCCCCTTCGCGGAGGAACTGCGGCACTGGGGCGTCAGTGAAATCGCGGTCTATGACGATCCATCCCTTTCCTATTTCCGGGCGGACGCCTACGCCGCCTGCGTGGAGGATTACATAAATTATGCCCGTCCCAGCGTGGTGCTGGTGGGGGCCACCAGTTTGGGGCGCTCCCTGGCGCCTCGGCTCTCCACCCGGTTCCATACCGGCCTGACCGCCGACTGCACCAAACTGGAGCTGCGGGAAAATACGGACCTGGTGCAGATCCGCCCGGCCTTCGGCGGCAACATCATGGCCCAGATCATTACGACCAACACCCGGCCCCAGTTCGCCACCGTGCGCTACAAGGTGATGAACCCGCCGGCGCGGCGGGAGGAGGCTTCCGGCGCCGTCGTGAACCGTAAGCTTCCCAAGGGGGTAACCGAGAGCAAAGCCTCCTGCGTCAGCGTGCAGCCCATCCCGCCGAAAAAGAGCATCTCCGACGCGGAGATCCTGGTGGTGGGAGGCCGCGGGCTGCAGAAGGAAGCGGACCTGGAGAT
>CAZQAM010000200.1:0-2826 GCA_964591355.1 uncultured Oscillospiraceae bacterium | reverse complement strand
CCACCACCCGCCCCCTGGTGGAAAAGGGCTGGAACACCAACGACCGTCAGATCGGCCTCAGCGGCCGCACCGTGCGGCCCCGGCTCATCATCACCTGCGGGGTCAGCGGAGCCATCCAGTTCACCGCCTGCATGAACGGCAGCGACCACATCGTGGCCATCAATACCGATAAAAACGCGCCCATCTTCGACGTGGCGCATATCGCCGTCGTGGGCGATCTCTATCAGATCGTCCCGGCGCTGATCCGAAAGCTCAAGGAGGCCCGGGCATGAATACATTCCAGCATGTAACAGAAAAGGACCTGGATTATTTCCGCGCGCTGCTGCCCGGCCGGGTGTTTTATGGGGATTCCATCTCCAGCGATTACGATCACGATGAAATGACGGAGTACGGCCATTTCCTGCCGGAAGCGGTGCTGCAGGCGCTGAGCACGGAAGAAGTGAGCGCCGTGCTGAAATACTGCAATGAGCGCCATATCGCCGTCACGCCCCGGGGCGCCGGCACGGGCCTGTGCGGCGGGTGCGTGGCCATTCACGGCGGCATCGTATTGAGCACCGAGAAAATGAAAAAGGTGCTGGAGGTGGACACCCGGAACATGACGGCCACGGTGGAGCCCGGGGTGCTGCTGATGGAGTTCCCCAAGGCATTGGAGGGCACGGGGCTTTTCTATCCCCCGGATCCCGGGGAAAAGACCGCCACCATGGGAGGCAACGCCATGACCAACGCCGGGGGCATGCGGGCGGTGCGCTACGGGGTGACGCGGGATTACGTGCTGGGCATGGAAGCGGTGCTGGCGGACGGCAGCGTGATCGAGCTGGGCGGGAAAACGGTGAAGACCTCCTCCGGCTACAGCCTGATCGACCTGATGATCGGCTCGGAGGGAACCCTGGGCTTCCTGACAAAGCTCACGGTGAAGCTGGTGCCGGAACCCAAGGTGAATCTCTCTTTGCTCATTCCCTTTGACGATCTGGACGCCTGCATCGGGGCGGTGCCCCGGGTGCTTTCTTCCGGGTGCGACCCCACGGCGGTGGAGTTCATGGAGCGGGAGGTCATCGCCTGCGCGGAAACCTATCTGGGCAAGCAGTTCCCGGACACCAGCGCCAGCGCGTATCTGCTGGTGCGGCTGGACGGCCCCGGCGCAGACGCGCTGCAGCCGGCGGTGGATACCCTGACGGAGCTGGCGCTTTCCCTGGGCGCCCGGGACGTGCTGCTGGCGGATACCGACGAGAGGAAGGAGAGCATCTGGAACGCCCGGGGCGCCTTCCTGGAGGCCATCAAGGGCTCCACTTCCACCATGGACGAATGCGACGTGGTGGTGCCCCGGGATGTGATTCCCGATTTCGTGCACAAAATGGTGGAAATCGGGGAGACCGTGGGGGTGCGTATCCGTTCCTTCGGGCATGCCGGGGACGGCAATCTGCACATCTACGTCTGCCGGGATGATCTGCCGGAAGGGGCATGGAAGGAAAAGCTGGCCTCCGTGATGCAGCAACTGTACGACGCCGCCCGGGCGCTGCACGGGGAAGTCAGCGGGGAACACGGCATCGGGCACGCGAAAAAAGCTTTCCTGCGGGAAAGCGTGGGGGACAGGCAGATGGAATTGATGAAAGGCATCAAGGCGGTCTTCGACCCCAACGGCATCCTGAATCCGGGGAAAGTGATCGGGTAAATTTGCACAGCAACAGAAAAGGAACGAAGGGAGCGACCAAAATGGGAATCATGGAAAAAATGCGGCTGGACGGGAAAAAGATCTTCGTGACAGGCGGCGCCCGGGGCATCGGGATGAACTATGCGAAAGCCGTGGCGGAAGCGGGGGCTGACGTGGCCATCGTGGATATCGATATCGCTGCCGCGAAGGAAACGGCGGAACGCCTGATGAAAGAAACGGGCAGGACCTTTATCGCCGTGCAGGCGGATGTGACCGATCCCGCTTCCGTGGACAAAATGATGGAAACGATTCTGGACAGGTTCGGGAAACTGGACGCCGCCTTCTGCAATGCGGGCATCTGCATCAACGTTCCCGCCGAGGAAATGAGCTATGAAACCTGGAAAAAGGTCATCGACGTGAACCTGAACGGCATGTTCCTGACCAATATCGCCGCGGGGAAGCAGATGCTCAGGCAGGGGCACGGCTCCATCATCAATACGGCCTCCATGTCGGCGCACATCGTCAATGTGCCGCAGCCCCAGTGCGCGTACAACGCGTCGAAGGCCGGCGTCATCCAATTGACCAAATCCCTGGCCATTGAGTGGGCGACAAGAGGCGTGAGGGTCAACAGCATCAGCCCGGGGTATATCGGCACCGATCTGACGCTGAATTCCCCCACCCTGATCCCCCTGATCGAGCAGTGGAACGCCATGGCGCCCATGCACAGGCTGGGAAAGCCGGAGGAACTGCAGGCCATCGCGGTGTATCTGGCCGGCGACGCCAGCCCCTTCACCACGGGATCGGACTTTGTCATCGACGGCGCTTTCACGGCTTTCTGATGAAAGCTTATTTCTCTGCCAAAAGGAACAAATGATTGATACGGAACGGGAGGAACACAGGATGAACATGAAGATCGGGATCCGGCCCATCATCGACGGCCGGTGGGGCGGCGTCAGGGAATCGCTGGAGGAGCAGACGATGAACATGGCGCGCAGCGCGGCAAAGCTGATTTCCGATAATCTGCGCTATCAGGACGGGAGCCCTGTGGAATGCGTGATCGGGTGCACGACCATCGGCGGAGGAAGGGAAGCCGCCCTGGTGGAGGAGCAGTTTTCCAAAGAAAACGTGGTGGCGACCCTTTCCGTAACGCCCTGCTGGTGCTACGGCTCGGAGACCAT
>CAZQAM010000199.1:0-4493 GCA_964591355.1 uncultured Oscillospiraceae bacterium | reverse complement strand
CTGATCTGCGCCACCGACGCCGGGCGGGAGGGGGAACTGATTTTCCGCTTCATTTACCAGCAGGCCCAGTGCAAAAAGCCGGTGGACCGGCTGTGGATCTCCTCCATGACCGACGAGGCCATCCGGGAAGGATTTGCTGCGCTGAAATCCGCTTCGGAATACGAGGGGCTCTACCGCAGCGCCGCCTGCCGCGCCCAGGCGGACTGGCTGGTGGGCATGAACGCCAGCAGGGCTTTTACCTTGCGCTATGATTCCCTGCTTTCCATCGGCCGGGTGCAGACGCCCACCCTGGCTATCCTGGTGAAGCGCTATCATGAGATCCAGGATTTCAAGCCTGAAACCTATTATACCGTCACTGCCGATTTCGGGGATTACTCCGGCCAATGGTTCGATGAAAAGGCGGAGGACGAAAAGAAGAGCAGCCGCATCCCGGATGAGGATACGGCCAAAAAAATCGCCGCCCTCGTCAGGGGCAAGGCTGCCCGGGTGAAAAGCGTGGAGGCGGAGGCAAAAAAGGAAGCCCCCCCGCAGCTTTACGATCTGACCTCCCTGCAGCGGGAAGCCAACAGAAAGCTGGGCTTCACCGCCGATAAAACACTGAAAATCGCCCAGGAACTGTATGAAAAATGGAAGGCCGTCACCTATCCCCGCACCGACAGCCGCTGCCTGCCCCTGGATATGGTGGGCCGCACACGGCTGACGCTGCAAAAGCTGCCGGAGGATTACCAGCCTTTCGTTCAGAATATTCCCTGGAAGGAAGAGGGCAAGCTGCCCATGCCCCGGCGGATCTTTGACAATTCGAAGGTGTCCGACCATCACGCCATCATCCCCACCCCGCAGACAGCTCCCCTGGATAAGCTGCCGCCGGATGTGAAAAACCTGTTTGATATGATCGCCCGCCGCACCATTGCCGCCTTTTATCCCTTCCATGAATACGACGCCATCCGGGTGGTGACTGTGTGCCAGGAGCAGGCCTTCAAAACCACCGGCCGGGTGGTGAAAGTCAACGGCTGGAAGGATGTGTATCCTGCCGATGAAAAGGAAACCGACGCCGCGCTTCCCGCTCTGCAGGCGGGAGACGGCCGCACGGTGGGCAAAGCGGCGGTGACGTAGGAAGCCACGAAGCCTCCGGCGCCCCACACCGACGCGTCGCTGCTTTCCGCCATGGAAAACGCAGGAAGGGAACTGGAGGATGAAAAGCTGCGGGAGCAGATGAAGGGCTCCGGCCTGGGCACCCCGGCCACCCGGGCCGCCATCATCGAGCGGTTGATCCAGGTGGGCTACGCCTTACGCCGGGGACGGGCCATCCAGGCCACGGACAAGGGCGTGGCGCTGATCGGCATCGCGCCGGAGGAGATCGCTTCCCCGGAAACCACCGGGAAATGGGAGCTGGCTCTGGATGAAATCGCCAGGAACCAGCGGGACACGGAACGGTTCATGCAGGGCATCCGGAACCTGACGGTGTTTCTCGTCAATTACGCCCGGGACGAGAGCAACCGGGCCGAATTCCCCGAGGAAATGCGCCGGGGCAGGAAAGGCGGCGGCCGGAAGGCGCCCGCCGCAAAAACGGTGGAAGGCGCGGCGTGCCCGCTGTGCCATAAGCCGGTGATTGAAAACAGCAAAGCCTTCGGCTGCTCCGCCTGGCGGGAAGGCTGCCATTTTACCCTGTGGAAAAATGCCCTGACCCGGGGCGGCGGGCCCCTGCTGACGGAGAAGCTGGTGGCGCTTTTGCTGGAAAAAGGCACGGTGAAGGGCTCCACCGGCGTGATGGAGATGAAGGAGGGTACATTGTCCTTTACCCCCAACGGGGCGGAGGCGCCCAGCGTTATTGCAGGCATCACTTATCAGAAATAACCGGAACCCCAGGCCGGGAAGCGAACAGGATATCCCGCTGCCGATAAGAAAATTCTGCCGTTTTTTTCATCATTTTCTAATGAAACTCCCCTGATGTTTTCATGTTGGGGCGGTATGATGAATGCGTCCCCAGGGGGATGAGAAAAACAAAGGCGGAACGCCAGGGAGGAAATACAGATGGATCATTTTGAAATGGTGGAAAAGCTGCGGCAGAAAGCCAATGTGACCTATGAGGAAGCCAAGGCGGCCCTGGAGGCCAGCGACTGGGATATCCTGGACGCGCTGGTGCTGCTGGAAAGCGAAGGCAAGGTGAAGGATGCGGAAAAAGCTCCCGCGTTCACGACCCAGGAAAAGAAAAGCGAAGCTGCGGATAAAAACCAGGCCCGCGAAACCTTTTCCAGCGGCTGGGCAAAGCTCTGGGCGCTTTTGAAAAAGCTGTTCCAGAAGGGCAACGCCAATCAGTTCGTGATTACAAGGAACGGGCAGGAGCTTCTCTCCATGCCCATCACCGTGCTGGCGCTGCTGGTGCTGGTGCTCTGGCCCGGATCCATGTTCGTTCTCTTCATCGCTCTGTTCTTCGGCGCCCGATATTCCTTCCGGGGCCCGGATATCAGCGGCAAAGTGAACGCTACCATGAAAAGCGCCATGGACAAGGCGGATGATCTGGTGCAGGGCGACAAGGACAACAAAGTGGAGTAATCGCAAACAGGGAGCGGCCCCGGCAGGGGCTTCTCCCTTTCTGAGTATAAAAGGAGAACGGCATGGCGAAGATCCTGCTGGTGGAGGACGAGGAAAAGCTGGCCCGGTTTGTGGAACTGGAACTGCAGCATGAGGGCTATGGGGTGGACAAGGCCTTTGACGGCCGCACGGGGCTGGACATGGCGGAGAGCGGGGATTATGATCTGCTCCTGCTGGATATCATGCTGCCGGAGCTTAACGGTATCGAAGTGCTCCGCCGCCTGCGCCGCACTTCCCATATGCCCGTCATCATGCTCACCGCCCGGGACGCGGTGATGGACAAGGTGACCGGCCTGGACATGGGGGCCGACGATTATGTGACCAAGCCCTTCTCCATTGAGGAGCTTTTGGCGCGCATCCGGGCGGCCCTGCGGAAGGAAACGGCCCGCGGGCAGGAAAGCAGCCTGCTTTCCTTTGCCGGCCTGACGCTGGATGTATCCCGCCGCCGGGTGACCCGGGACGGGAAGGAAATCGAGCTCACCGGAAGGGAGTTTGCGCTTCTTCAGATGTTCCTGGAAAACAAGACCCTGGTGCTCACCCGGGATCAATTGCTGGAAAAGGTATGGGGCTACGCGTACATGGGGGAAACCAACGTGGTGGACGTGTATGTGCGCTACCTGCGCAGCAAGATCGATGATCCCTTTGCCCGGAAGCTGCTGCATACCGTGCGGGGCGTGGGCTACGTGCTGAGGGAAGAGGCATGAAAAACGATCAGAGAACCACGTCCATCGCCCGAAGGATCAACCGCTCCTGGCTCTTGCGCATGCTGGGCACCTTCCTGCTGCTGGATGTGATGCTGGCAGCCCTGGCTGTGGGGGGCTGGTGCTACGCCGCGGAGAGCGGGGAATTGCGCGCCCATACCGAACGCCGCCTGGAATGGAATGAGAGCCTGGGCTTCTGGGACAGGCTGGAGAGCATTACGTATTCCTTCCGGAATGCGGAAGGGGAAAAGACCGCGGTGGCCGGCCGGCCGTATTTCCGCCTGGTGCGCGCGGCCTATGCCGGGCTTCTTTGCTTTGAAAGCCTGATCCTTCTGATCCAGTACAGCGCCGGCAAGCGGAAGGCCCGGCGGCTTTTGCTGCCGCTGGAAAAGATGGCCCGTACCGCCCGGGAATTGAGCCAGGCCCGGTTTGACCCGGAAAAGCTGCATCACCTGGAGGACGCCATTGCCGGCGTCAGCCCGCTTGCCCCCGATGTGAAGCTGAAAACCGGGGATCGGGAACTGCAGGGCCTGGAAAAGTCCATCAATGACCTTCTGGACAGGATGCACGAATCCTACCGGGAGCAGAGCCGCTTCGTGTCCGACGCGTCGCATGAGCTGCGTACGCCCATCGCTGTCATCCAGGGCTATGCCGATATGCTCAAGCGCTGGGGGAAGGAAGATCAAAAAGTGCTGGAGGAGGGCATCGACGCCATCCTCACCGAGAGCGGCCACATGAAAACGCTGGTGGAGCAATTGCTGTTCCTGGCCCGGGGCGATAACGGGCGGACGCAATTGACCATCGAAGACATCGATCTGAAGGAAATGATGCGGGAAGTCTATGAGGAATACCGCATGATCCATCCGGAACGCGTCTGGCGGCTGGATGCCGAGGAAGCCATCGCCGTCCGCGGCGATGCGGCGCTGCTCAAGCAGGCCGCCCGGATCCTTACGGACAACGCCGTCCGCTATACCGAGGTGGGTGATATCATTTCCCTCCGCGCCCGGCGCAAGGACGGAGATCCATGCTTCGAGGTGCAGGATAACGGCATCGGCATCCGGGAAGAGGATATGGCTCATATATTCGACCGCTTCTTCCGCTCCGATCCCGCCCGGACCCGGGCTACCGGCGGCACCGGCCTGGGCCTGGCTATCGCCAAATGGATCGTGGAACGCCACGGCGGCTATTTTGATGTGGTCT